>DASSPC010000001.1:0-2422 GCA_035699865.1 Oryzihumus sp.
GGTCAGCTGCACGACCCGGAAGTCCTCTCCTGCCCTGTGATCGACGTCCAGGTGAAAACCGGCCTGATCCATGTAGAAGGCCTTGGCGCGGTCCACGTCCGACACGGGAACCACGATCAGCTCAAGCTTCCAGTCCACGGGGTTCGCCCTCCCTCGGTGCGCGGGAAGACCGGCGGCGGCCTGCCCACCTCAATTAGCCTAGGCAGGCCCGGGCCGGAGCAGGGACCGGGGCTGGTGACGCTGAGCAACGGCGGGCTGGCCGTCTCCCACCCCCGACCGGGCGGTATCCTGCCAGGGCCGGGCACGCAGCAGGTCTTGCCTACGTACCGTGACGTGTCGCTGGCGAACGGGAAGCGGAGCCCGGACAGCCCGGGGGAGCAGCAACCGAGGAGCGCCGCCAACGTGAGTGAGAGCCGTCCGGCCGCCGTCATCATCCTTGCCGCAGGCGCGGGCACGCGGATGGAATCCGACCTGCCGAAAGTGCTGCACACGATCTGTGGCCGGAGCATGCTGGATCATGTGGTGGCCGCCGCCCGCGAACTGGATCCCGCGGAGCTTATCGTCGTGGTCGGCCACTGCCGCGAACAGGTCACCAGCCACCTGGCCGAGCACGCGCCCGACGTGCGGGCGGTCGTGCAGCACCGCCAGGGCGGGACCGGTCACGCGGTCCGCACCGTGCTCGAGGAGGTCAACCTGGGGTACGGCACCGTGGTCGTGACCTACGGTGACGCCCCGGTGCTGCGCGGGCGGACGCTGGCCGCGCTCGTCGCCGAGCACACATCCCGCGGCGCCGCCGTCACCGCGCTCACCACGGTGATGGACGACCCGACCGGCTACGGCCGGATCCTGCGCGACGCCAGCGGGTCCATCGTGGAGATCGTGGAGGAGGCCGACGCCACCCCCGAGCAGCGGGCGATCAAGGAGGTCAACTCCGGCGTCTACGCGTTCGAGGCGAGCCTGCTCGCCGACTCGGTGAAACGGGTCCCGACCAACAACGCCAAGGGCGAGGAATACCTCACCGACGTGGTGGCCATCTTGCGGGCCGAGGGCCACCGGGTAGCCTCCGTTCTGGACGAGGACGCCAAAGAGGTCTTCGGGGTCAACGACCGGGCCCAGCTCGCGCAGGCACGGCGGACCCTGAACGCCCGCCTGCTGGAGCACTGGATGCGCGCCGGAGTGACCATCACCGACCCGCTGACGACCGCCATCGACGCGGATGTGGTCATCGGCAAGGACGCGGAGATCGGCCCGGGCACCCAGCTGGAGGGCACCACGGTGATCGAGGCGGGGGCGCGGGTCGGCCCCGGGTGCCTGCTGCGCGACACCACGGTGGGTGCGGGCGCCACCGTGACCCACGCGGTCTGCGAATCGGCCGTGATCGGCGCGGGGGCCGCCGTCGGGCCGTTCGTTCACCTGCCGCCCGGTACCAGGATCGGGCCCGGCGAACGGCTCGCCGGGTCACCCGGCGCGCTGGGCGGCGCCCGGCCCGGTGGCACAACCTAGGGAGCACAGCAAGCGTGACGGGCATAACCCTGACCACCAAGAAGAACCTGCTCCTCTTCTCCGGTCGGGCTCATCCCGAACTGGGCGCCGAGATCGCCGGCTGCCTCGGCATCGAGCCGACCCCCACCAAGCTCTCCGACTTCGCCAACGGCGAGATCTACGTCCGGTTCCTGGAGTCCGTCCGCGGCTGCGACGCGTTCGTGCTGCAGAGCCACACCGCGCCGATCAACCACTGGATCATGGAACAGCTGATCATGGTCGACGCGCTCAAGCGCGCTTCGGCCAAACGGATTACCGTGGTCACGCCGTTCTTCGGCTATGCGCGCCAGGACAAGAAGAACCGCGGCCGCGAGCCCATCTCCGCCCGGCTCATGGCCGACATGTTCGCCACCGCCGGCGCCGACCGGCTGATGGCCGTGGACCTGCACACCGCGCAGATCCAGGGCTTCTTCGACGGGCCGGTGGATCACCTGTTCGCGCTGCCCATCCTGGCCGAGTACATCGAGCGCAAGCTGGACGTCTCCCAGGTCACGGTGGTCGCCCCGGACGCCGGACGGGTCCGGGTCTCCGAGCGGTGGACCGACCGGCTCGGCTGCCCGCTGGCGATCATCCACAAGCGGCGCGATCCCGATGTCGCCAACAAGGTCAAGGTGCTCGAGGTCGTCGGCCAGGTGGCCGGGCGGACCTGCATCCTGGTAGACGACATGATCGACACCGGTTCCACCATTACCAACGCGGCCGAGATTCTCTTCGAGCAGGGCGCCGCCAGGGTGATCGTCACCGCCACTCACGGGGTGCTGTCTGGCCCGGCGGTCGACCTGCTGAAGAACTCCGCGATCAGCGAGGTCATCGTCACCAACACGCTGCCGATCGAGCCAGAGAAGCGGTTCGATAAGCTGACCGTGCTATCCATCGCGCC
>DASSPC010000002.1:0-3736 GCA_035699865.1 Oryzihumus sp.
CGCACCGCCGAGGGGTCGATCTCCGTGCCGTTGAAGGTGATCGAGTGCACCTCGACCGCCTTGACGTCGAGGAAGGTCGACGCACCCGGCTCGCGGGAGGTGAACCGCACCGTCGAGGTCGACCCGAAGGTCTTCTCCCCCGCGTCGAGGTTCAGTGAGACGTCGTATGCCGTGACGTCGATCAGCGCCGAACGCGCCTCTGCGTCAACTCGTGTCAAGCTCGCCATGGGCACACCTAACCAGAGGCCCCGGCCGGCTTGTCACCGGTTTGCGCCCACAGCGCAGCGGCGGGGCCCCGTTGGGACCCCGCCGCACGTTCGTGGACCGCTCAGCCGATCGCTCAGTGACCGCGGTAGCCGGTCGCCATCGCCTCCAGCCGGGCGATCCGCTCGGCCATCGGCGGGTGGGTGGAGAAGAACCGGGACACGTCCTGGGCGCGGAACGGGTTGGCGATCATCATGTGGCTGGCGTTGACGATGTCCCGCTGGGGGGCCAGCGGCGCCTTGGAGACGCCGATCTCGAGCTTGCGCAGTGCGGAGGCGAGCGCCAGCGGGTCACCGGTGAGCGTGGAGCCGTCCTCGTCGGCGTCATACTCGCGGGTGCGGCTGATGGCCATCTGGATCATCCCCGCGGCCAGCGGGGCGAGCAGCGCCATGGCCAGCATCGCGATCGGGTTGCCGCCCTCCTCGTTGTCGCGGCCGCCACCGCCGAACATGCCGAAGAACATGAAGAACTGGGCGACGCTCGTGATGACGCCGGCGATCGCCGCGGCGATGGAGGCGGTCAGGATGTCGCGGTTGTAGACGTGCATCAGCTCGTGCCCGAGCACGCCGCGCAGCTCACGCTCGTCGAGCAGGCGCAGGATCCCCTCGGTGCAGCACACCGCGGCGTTCTGCGGGTTGCGCCCGGTGGCGAAGGCGTTGGGCGCCTCGGTCGGCGAGATGTACAGCCGCGGCATCGGCTTGCCCGCCCTGGTCGACAGCTCCCGCACGACGCGGTACATCACCGGCGCCTGCGCCTCGCTGACCGGGTAGGCGTGCATGGCGCGGATCGCGAGCTTGTCGCTGTTCCAGTAGCCGTAGGCCGTGGTCCCCACGCCGATGAGGGCGAAGAACCAGATGAAGCGGCCGCCCTGGACCAGCGCGCCGATCGCGAGCAAGAGAGCCCAGATGCTGCCGAACAGCAGGGCGGTCTTGAGCCCGTTGTAGTGCTTGTGCATGCCCAGTCCAACGTCGATGGGCACGCACGCGTTCCGTCCAGCCGGCGCCCAGTCGCCGTCCAGACTCGGCCCGGTCCGGTCAGCCTCCGACGAGGTGCAGCAGCAGCTGCGGCGAGGCGCTGGTGACCACGAGGGCGAGCGCGCCGACCCCGACGGCGAGCAGCACCGCCGGGTGCGCCCGCCGGGCGGCGGGTGCGGCCGCGGCCTCGGGGCGCTCGAGCAGCACCCGCAGCCAGCGCAGGTAGACCGCGACGCCCAGCACCGCGTTGGCCGCCGCCACCAGGGCCAGCAGCCACAGCTGCCCGGCGACCACCGGCCGCAGCGCGACCACCTTGGCGACGAGACCGAGGACGCCCGGCGGCAGGCCGGCCAGGGACAGCAGGCCGAGCCCCAGCGCAACGGCCAGTCCCGGCCGGTCGCGCAACAGCCCCCGGTATGCCGTGAGCGTGCGGGCCGCGCTCATCCCGCGCAGCTGGGCCACGGCTGCCACCACCGCGAACACCGTGAGCGTGGCGACCACGTAGGCCAGCAGGTAGGCGGTGGACGCCTCGACGGCCCCGGCCGAGACGGTGGCCAGGGGCAGGACCACCCAGCCCGCCTGGGAGACCGTGGACCAGGCGAGCAGGCGCAGCACGGTGTCCTGGCGCAGGGCCATGACGTTGCCAAGGGTCATGCTCAGCGCCGCCACCACCGCGACCGCGGTCAGCACCGGGGCGCCGAGCGGGGTGATCGCCCGGACCACGACGAGCAGGGCTGCCAGGGCGGCCACCTTCGAGGCGCCGGCGAGGAACGCCGTGACCGGCAGGGACCCGCCGTCATAGGCCTCGGGGGTCCAGGCGTGGAAGGGCACCAGCGAGAGCTTGAACCCGATGCCCGCGACGAACAGGACCACGGCGAGCACCAGGATCGCGCGCCGGGCGGGGTCGGCGTTGGCCGCGAGCGCCGCGTCAGGTGCCAGCAGCGGGCTCGCGGTCGCGGTGTACCAGCAGGCCGCGGCCAGGGCGAGCATCGCGAAGGAGACCAGCGAGGTCGTCAGCAGCGCGACCGCGCCGGAGATGGCGGCCCGGACCCCGCGCAGGGCGACCAGGCCGATCGTGGGCAGCGTGGCCAGCTCGAGGGCCACGAGCCAGGAACCGAGGTCACGGGCCGCGGCCACCGCGGTGGCGCCGGTGGTGGCCGCCAGCACGAGGCTGACGGTCACCGCGGTGCGGCCGCGGGGGGCGTCGCGCTCCCCCGGCCAGGCGAGCAGCAGCGTGACGACCGCGCCCAGCAGGGCGGCCAGCTGCAGCGCGGAGGCCGCAGGGCCCGCGGTGTAGAGGCACACGTCCGGGTGCCCGGGCAGGCACAGCGTGCGGCGGACGTCACCGGCGGCGGCACCCAGTCCGCCGATAGTGCCGGCGGCACCGAGCGCGAGCGCGACCAGGGCGAGGACGAGGTGGGTGCGGCGCAGCCGCGGCACCGCGGCGTCGGCGACCAGCACGGCCGCGGCCCCTGCGGCCGGGGCCAGGACCGGCGCGAGGGTCAGCAGGTCGACGGAGACGACGGCGCTCACCGGACCGCCTCCACGGCGATGCGGGCCACGTCCGGCGCGGTGCTGCGCAGCACCGTCCCGGGCAGCACGCCGAGCCCGACAACGGCGACGACCAGCACCGCGACGACGCCCAGCTCCGCGCCGCGCGCGTCGGCCAGCGCCGGGGCGTCCCGTTCGCCGGCCCAGACCGTGCGCAGCACGCGCAGCGAGTAGGCCGCGGCCAGCGCGGTGCCGACCACGGCCACCGCCGCGAGCACGCGGAAGAACGTGACCGGGGAGCCCACGGCCGGTGACCACGCGGCATACAGGGCCAGGAACTCACCCCAGAAGCCGACCAGGCCGGGCAGCCCGAGGGAGGCGGCGAAGCCGACGACGAGGGCGAAGCCGAGTCGCGGGGAGACCTCGCGCAGCGCGGCGCGGGCGACCCGCAGGTCGGCCGAGCCCCAGCGGGACTTCAGGCCGCCGACGAGGAAGAACAGCAGGGCCGAGACCACGCCGTGGGCGACGTTGGCGAACAGCGCCGCCTGCAGCCCGGTCGCGGTGCCGCTGGCCAGGCCGAGCGCGACGAAGCCCATGTGCGCCACCGAGGAGTAGGCGATGAGCCGCTTGAGGTCGTTCTCGACCAGACAGGCCAGGCCCCCCCAGAGGATGCCGACCACGCCGGCGGCGCCGAGCACCGGCGCGACCGCGGCGAACCCCTGCGGGACCGTGGCGACCGCGAGGCGGACGATGCCGTAGGTGCCCATCTTGAGCAGCACCGCCGCCAGCAGCACCGAGCCGGCCGTGGGCGCGATCGTGTGGGCCGGCGGCAGCCAGGTGTGCACGGGGAACAGCGGGACCTTGATGCCGAGCCCGACGACGAGCAGCACGGCGATGGCGGTCTGGGTGCCGCGGTCGATGCCCGCGCCCCGGCCGGCGGCGAGCGCCGTCAGGTCGGCGGTGCCGGCGGCGTGCACCAGCGCCAGGATGCCGATGAGCATCAGGGT
>DASSPC010000003.1:0-11116 GCA_035699865.1 Oryzihumus sp.
GCACCCGCATGGGGATCCGCACGACGTGGAGGGACTGGAGGACCTCCGACAGGCCCGGCAGGAGCGGATCAGGCATGCGCCTATCCTCGCTGACGTGACCGACCAGCAGAGCAGCCAGGCCCGGACCGGGGCCGTGTCGGAGATCTTCGACGCGAGCGCGTGGGAGGTCGTCGAGGGCTTCGAGTTCACCGACATCACCTACCACCGCGCCGTGGTCGACGGGCCGGGCCGCGGCACCGTGCGGATCGCGTTCAACCGCCCCGAGGTCCGCAACGCGTTCCGCCCGCACACCGTGGACGAGCTGTACCGCGCGCTGGACCACGCGCGGATGACCCCGGACGTCGGCGCCGTGCTGATCACCGGCAACGGCCCGAGCACCAGGGACGGCGGCTGGGCGTTCTGCTCCGGCGGCGACCAGCGCATCCGCGGGCGCAGCGGCTACCAGTACGCCGAGGGCGAGACCGCCGACACCGTGGACCAGGCCCGGGTCCAGGCGGCCGGTGGCCGGCTGCACATCCTGGAGGTGCAGCGGCTGATCCGCACCATGCCCAAGGTCGTCATCGCGGTGGTCAACGGCTGGGCGGCCGGCGGCGGGCACAGCCTGCACGTCGTGTGCGACCTGACCATCGCCAGCCGCGAGCACGCGCGGTTCAAGCAGACCGACGCCGACGTGGGCTCCTTCGACGGCGGCTACGGCTCGGCTTACCTGGCCAAGATGGTCGGGCAGAAGTTCGCCCGCGAGATCTTCTTCCTCGGGCGCACCTACTCGGCGGAGGACATGCACCGCATGGGCGCGGTCAACATCGTGGCCGACCACGCCGACCTCGAGCGCGAGGCGCTGCAGGTGGCCGCCGAGGTCAACGGCAAGAGCCCGACCGCGCAGCGGATGCTCAAGTTCGCGTTCAACCTCACCGACGACGGCCTCATGGGCCAGCAGGTGTTCGCCGGCGAGGCGACCCGCCTGGCCTACATGACCGACGAGGCAGTCGAGGGCCGCGACTCCTTCCTGGAGAAGCGCGACCCCGACTGGAGCCCTTTCCCCTGGTACGTCTAGGGATCCACGCGCAGCGAGGGACCGTGCGGCTGCCGCACGGTCCCTCGCTGCGTATCCGCGGCCGGTTCAGTCCAGGACCCGGTGCACCTTGTGCTGGGCCGCCTGGGCGCGCGGGCGCACCACCATCCGGTCGATGTTGACGTGCGCGGGCCGCGTGGCCACCCACGCGACGCAGTCGGCGACGTCGTCGGCGGTCAGCGGCTCGGCCACGCCGGCATAGACGGCATCGGCCTTCTCCTGGTCGCCACCGAAGCGCTTGAGGGCGAACTCGTCGGTGCGCACCATCCCCGGCGCGATCTCGCAGACCCGCACCGGCTGGTCGAACAGCTCCAGGCGCAGGGTGTCGACCACCGCGGTCGTGCCGTGCTTGGCCACGACGTAGCCGCCCCCGCCCTCGTAGGCGACCTGCCCGGCGGTCGAGCCCATGACCACGACCTGCCCGCCGGCGGCCACCAACGCCGGCAGCAGCGCCTGGACCACCGCGACCACGCCGATGACGTTGACCTCGTACATCGCCCGCCACGCGTCGAGGTCGGCCGAGGCCACGGGCTCCAGCCCGATCGCCCCGCCGGCGTTGGCCAGAAGCAGGTCGCAGCGCTCCCCCACCGCCCCGGCCAGCGCCGCGACGTCGGCGGCCGAGGTCACGTCGCACACGACCGCGCGTCCCCCGATCTCCGCGGCGAGCGCCTCGACCCGGTCGGCACGGCGCGCGGCGCACACCACCTCGAAGCCCTCGGCCGCGAGCCGGCGGGCCGAGGCCGCACCGATCCCGCTGCTCGCACCGGTCACCACTGCCAGGGGTCGCGACGTCGCCATGCCGGCGAGTATCGCAACCCCACGGCATACCCTCCTGAGGTGACCCGCGACCTCGCCACCCTGGCCGTCCCGGCGGGGGCCGACGCCCTGCGCGTCCTGCCCGACCTCGCCCGCGCCCTGGACGGCACCGGCCCGGCGCTGCTCCCCCACGCCGCCGGGACCAAGGCCCCCGAGCTGCCGACCGCCCCGGGCACCCCGGCCGACCTGGCCCTGGCCGTCGGCACCTCCGGGTCTACCGGCCGGCCCAAGCGCGCGCTGCTGAGCACGTCGGCGTTGCACGCCTCGGCGCGGGCCACGCACGCCCGCCTCGGCGGCGACGGCCAGTGGCTGCTGGCCATGCCGGCGCACCACGTCGCCGGCCTGCAGGTGCTGGTCCGCTCGCTGGTCGCCGGCACCGCCCCGGCCGCCGTGGACACCAGCGACGGCTTCACCCCGGCGGCGTTCGTCGCAGCCACCCGCCGCCTCGACCCGGCCTCCCGGCGCTACACCGCCCTCGTGCCCACCCAGCTGGTGCGCCTGCTCCAGGACCCCGAGGGCCAGGCGGCCCTCACCCGGTATGCCGCGGTCCTGCTCGGTGGCGCGGCCGCGCCGCCCAGCCTGCTCGCCGCCGCGGCCAACGCCGGCGTCACCGTCGCCACGACCTACGGCATGAGCGAGACCGCCGGAGGATGCGTCTACGACGGGCACCCGCTGGAGGGCACGCGGGTCGACGTCGACGACGACGGCCGGATCAGCCTGGGCGGACCCACCGTGGCCCACGGCTACCTCGCCGAGCCCGAGCTGGGCGCCGCCGCCTTCACCTGCGGCCCGGACGGCACCCGCTGGTTCCGCACCGACGACCTCGGGCACGTTGACAATGACGGCACGCTGCACGTGCAGGGGCGGGTCGACGACCTGGTCAACACCGGTGGGGTCAAGGTGGCGCCGCGGGTCGTGGAGGAGGCGTTGCTCGGCCACGTCGAGGGCGTCACCGAGGCCGTCGTGGTCGGCGTGCCCGACGAGGAATGGGGCCAGGCCGTGGCCGCTGCCGTCGTCGTCGCCGACCCGGCCACCGCGCCGGCGCTGGCCGACGTGCGCGCCCGGCTGCACGGCATACTGCCCGGTCACGCCCTGCCGCGACGGCTGCTGGTGCTGCCTGAGATCCCCCTGCGCGGCCCCGGCAAGCCGGACCGCGCCGCACTGCGGACCCTGTTCGGGGACGCCGCCACGCGGTGAGAGAATCAGTGACCACAGGACCGAGGCCGGGAGGCGACGAGAATGACGCGCGTGCTGTTGCCGCTGCTGGGTCTCGCGCTGACGATCTACGCCGTCATCGACTGCATCCAGACCGACCAGGAGGCCCAGCGCAACCTGCCCAAGCTGGCCTGGGTCGTGCTGATCCTGCTCTTCCCGCCGATCGGGGCGATCGCGTGGTTCGTCGCGGGCCGGCCGCGCCGGGGGTACGGCGACCGCGGTCGCGGCCCGGGCCGCCCCGGCACCCCGCTCGGCCCTGACGACGACCCCGACTTCCTGCGCAACCTGTAGCTCCCGCCCGCCACCCACCGTCGACAGAGAACGATCACTCATGGCCACGTTGTCCCAGTGGGTCGAGGGCGCCCGCCCCAAGACCCTGCCCGCCGCTGTTGCGCCCGTCCTCGTCGGCAGCGGTGCCGCCGCCGCCCTCGGGCGCTTCGACGCCGCGGACGCGGTGCTCGCGCTGCTCGTCTCGCTGGCGCTGCAGGTGGGCGTGAACTACGCCAACGACTACTCCGACGGCATCCGCGGCACCGACGCGGAGCGGGTCGGGCCGGTGCGGCTCGTCGGGCAGCGGCTGGCCACGCCGGGCAACGTCAAGCTCGCGGCGATGGCCTCCTTCGCCGCGGCCGCCCTGTTCGGCCTGGCCCTGGTCGCCCTGAGCGAGGCGTGGGTGCTGCTGTGGGTGGGCGCCGCCGCGATCATGGCCGCCTGGTACTACACCGGCGGCAAGCGCCCCTACGGCTACGCCGGCCTGGGCGAGGTGTTCGTCTTCGTCTTCTTCGGGCTCGTCGCCGTCCTCGGCACGACCTACACCCAGGCGCACCAGCTGTCCGCCGCCGCCTGGGCCGGCGCGGTCGGCGTCGGCGCGATCGCCGCGGCCATCCTGGTCGCCAACAACCTGCGCGACATCCCCGGTGACACGGTCGCCGGCAAGCGCACCCTCGCCGTGCGGCTCGGCGACCGCCGCACCCGGCTGCTGTACGTCGCGCTCCTCGCCGTCGCCCTGGGTGCCGTCGGCTGGGCCGCCGCGGCCGTCGTGACCGCGCTGCTGGCGCTGGCCTCGTTCGCCCTCGCGGTGCCGCTGGTGCGCCGGGTGTGGGGCAACGCCACGGGCCGCGACCTCATCCCGGTGCTGGCCGGCACCGGCCGGTTCGAGCTGGCCTACGCCGCGCTGCTCGCGCTGGGACTGACCCTGGCCTGACCCGCCGGCCACCCGGCATACACCGGACTGGCACGCCCACCTGCCAGACCGAACACCTCACATCCGTCGTTTCGGGGCCTCCAGGGGCCGCAGACGACGGATTCGAGGTGTTCGGTGGTGAAGAGGAGGCGCGCGGTCAGGCGTGCGCGGCGCCGCCGTCCTCGTCGTCCTCGACCTGCTCGTCGCTGCGGCGCTCCGAGGCGCGCGCCTGGCGCTGCTCGACCCGCGCGGCGACCTTGCGGCTGAACTCCTCGCGAGGGCCGGCGAGGACGAAGAAGGACACGGCCATCGAGCCGAGCGCGGCCACGACGACGAGCCAGATCTCACGCAGCCCGATCAGGTAGCCCAGGCAGATGAAGCCCAGGAACATCAGCAGGCGCAGGACGGTGTAGCGGGCCATCGATCACATTCCGGAGTAGGAGTGCTGGCCGACGAAGAACACGTTGACGACCATGTAGTTGACGAGGATGCAGCCGTAGCCGGCCAGGGCCAGGTAGGCGGCGCGGCGGGCGGACCAGCCGGTGGTGGCGCGGGCGTGCAGGTAGGCGGCGTAGACCACCCAGATCACGAAGGTCCACACCTCCTTGGGGTCCCAGTTCCAGTAGTGGCCCCAGGCCTGCTCGGCCCAGATCGCGCCGGCGATCAGGGTGAACGTCCACAGCGGGAAGGCCACGATGTGCAGGCCGTATGCCGTGCGGTCGAGCTGGCGGGCCGACGGCAGGGCGGTGTGCACCTTGGCCCGCATCCCGGTGACCTGCTCCGCGGGCAGCGCCTCGAGCCAGCTCATGACCAGGTAGAGGATCGTCACGCTGAACGCGATGGTGAAGATCGCGACGGACAGCGTGGCGACGGTGACGTGGATGACCAGCCAGTAGGACTTCAGCGACGGCAGCAGCTGGCTGGCCTGGGTGTAGAACACCGTGGTCGCCAGGCCCAGGGTCAGCAGCACCGGGCCGACGATGAACAGGCCCAGCCAGCGCAGGTCGCGGCGGGTGGACAGGCCGAGGAAGACGACCATGACGAAGGAGCAGCCGACGAGGGAGAACTCGTACATGTTGCCCAGCGGCGGGCGCTCGACCGACAGCCCGCGCAGCGCGGTCGCGGCGACGAGCAGTGCGGCCCCCAGCCAGGACAGGGACATCCCGATGCCGGCGGCCTTGCGGCGGCGCGGCGCGGGGGTGGCCTCGGTGGTGACCTCGGTGGTCGCCGGCCCGCCGGCCCCGGCCAGCTCCCGCGCCGGTGCGGCGACCTTGGGCGCCACGCCGGCGAGGTCGATGGCGAAGGAGATCATGGCGATGGTGAAGACCGCCATGGCGGAGTAGAGGCTCAGGTTCGAGTACGACGCGAGCGTCTCGTTCGTCAGGATCTCGTTGCTCATGCGGTGCGCCCTGTCCGTTCTGCGATGGAGGCCAGCAGGTCCTCGACGGCACCTGCGAGCCCGGCGTCCTCACCCTTGGCCAGGGCGCCGATGGTGACCACGGTACGTCCCGTGCCCGTGACGTCCGACTCCGACCCCGGCTGACCTGCGGTGATCCCCTGCACCCGGACGAAGACCCGCCGGCGGCGGATCATCAGCGAGGCGATCAGACCGGCCAGCGCCAGCAGCGCGCCCCACAGCGCGAACGGCTTGCCCGGGTCGTGGCGGATCGACAGGCCGGCGAAGCGCTGCACCCCGTCGAAGGTGATGCTGCCGCGGCCGCCGGGCAGCTGGTAGCTCTTGCCCGGGGTCAGCCAGATCCGCAGCGGGGTGCCCTTGCCGTCGGTCAGCTGGGTCATCTTCTCGGTGGAGAGGGTGTAGACCGACTGCGGCCGGCCCCCGGGGTAGAGCTCGCCCTCGTAGACGCCGAGGGCCAGCGCGGGGTTCTTCAGGTCGGGGAAGGCCGACGACGGCCCGAAGGTCTTGTCGATGTAGGCGGTCGG
This sequence comes from Oryzihumus sp., assembly GCA_035699865.1. Taxonomy (GTDB): domain Bacteria; phylum Actinomycetota; class Actinomycetes; order Actinomycetales; family Dermatophilaceae; genus Oryzihumus. The sequence goes on from DASSPC010000003.1 coordinate 6,228, forward strand.
CAGGAAGAAGCCGAAGAAGCCGAGCTGCTTGGGGCTGGCCGCCGACACCTTGACCGCGCCGACCGACTTGTAGTTGTTGTCCTGGGTCAGGAACGGCGTGGCCTGGTGGTAGAGCACCTGCCCCTTGGCATCGCGCACCGTGACCACCGGCGCGTAGCCGTTGCCGAGCAGGAACACCGACGCCCCGCCCATGGACAGCGGGTGGTTGACCTTGAGCACCTGCTTCTGCGGCGCCGCGTCGGGGTTGTCGCGCGTGGTGGTGTATGCCGTGAAGTCGCGGGGTGCGCCGCGCTGGGCCCCCAGCGCCTTCTCCTCGAAGGTCACGTCGAGCTTGTCCACCGCCACGGAGAACGGGGTGAGGCTCTCGGGGTCCACCCACGGGCCCGGGTCGATGGTGTCGTACGCCGAGATGGTGTTGGAGAACGTCTCCCCGGTGGGGACGATCACGTCGCCGCGCCACCCGAAGAGGTGACCCACCGCGATACCGATGATGACGACGATCAGGGCGAGGTGGAAGACGAGGTTGCCCGTCTCGCGCAGGTAGCCGCTCTCGGCGCTGAGGGAGTCCGCATCGTGGGCGTGCACCCGGAACCGCTTGCGGCGCAGCGCCTCGCGGGCGGCGGCGAGGACGGCGGCCGGCTCGGCCTCGACGGTGAGCTCGCCGTGCTCGGGCAGCCGCTCCAGGCGGCGCGGGGCGCGCGGGGGGACGGCGCGCATGGCGTGCCAGTGGATCCGCGAGCGGGGCACCACGCAGCCGACGAGGGAGACGAACAGCAGCAGGTAGATCGCCGCGAACCAGGGCGAGGAGTAGACGTCGAAGAAGCCGAGGCGGTCCAGCCACGGTCCCAGGCTGCGGTGCTGGGCCAGGTAGTCGGCGACCCGACCGGCGTCGATGTTGCGCTGCGGCCAGATCGAGCCGGGGACGGCGGCGATGGCCAGCAGGAGCAGCAGGAACAGCGCGGTGCGCATGCTGGTCAGCTGTCGCCACGCCCAGCGCAGCATCCCGAGCGGGCCGAGACGCGGCAGGGTGACCGCAGTGTCCTCGGTCTCGTCGGGGCGGGTGTCGAGGCGCTCGTCGGCGCGGCTCATCTAGAGCACCGTCCTGAAGTTGTCGACCAGACGGGTCTGGAGGGTGGTGGTCACGGTGTCCCAGAGGCCGGTGACCAGCAGGACGCCGACCGCGAGGAGCAGCAGTCCGCCGGCGAGCTGGATGCCGCGGTGGTGGCGCTTGAGCCAGCCGGAGGCGCGGCCGGCGCGGCTGTAGCCGAGGGCGATGAGCAGGAACGGCACCCCGAGCCCGAGGCAGTAGGCCACGGCCAGGACGGTGCCGCGGGCCACCGCGTTGGCGTCACCGCTGGTGGTGGCCAGGGTCATCACGGCGCCCAGGGTCGGGCCGGTGCACGGGGCCCACCCCAGGCCGAACACGACGCCGAGCAGCGGGGCGCCGAGCAGCCCGGCGCGGGGGCGCCAGCGCGGCGCGAAGGTGCGCTGCGTGCCCAGCCCGCCGACGCCGAGGAACACCAGCGCCATGAGGATCACGAGCACCCCGCCGACGCGCATCAGCGTGGTGCGGTACTCGACCATCAGTGCCCCGACCGAGGCGAAGAACGCGGCGCCGGCCACGAAGACGGCGCTGAAGCCGAGGACGAACAGCAGCGCCCCGGTGAACAGGCGCCCCCGGCCCCGCTTGGCCAGGGCCACGTCGGACAGGCCGGTGACGTAGCCGAGGAAGCCGGGCACGAGCGGCAGCACGCACGGGGAGGCGAAGGAGACCAGCCCGGCCACGAGCGCGACCGCGATGGCGACCGGCAGCGCGCCGGAGGCCACGGTCGTGCCCGCGTCCGCGGTCACGGACGCGACCACGCTCGCGTGCAGGGGGGCCAGGCCGGTCATCTCGGCCCGCTCAGGCCTTCTCGGCGAGGACGTCGTCGACGAGGCCGGACAGGGTGGAGTCCTGCACCGGGCCGAGGACGCGCGCGGCGATCCGGCCGCGGGTGTCCAGGACCAGCGTCGTCGGCACGGTCGGGGCCTTGCCGCGCAGGGCCAGCACCGGGGCGCCGCCGTCGTAGGCCAGGGACGGGTAGGTGATGCCGCGCGAGCGCAGGAAGGCCGCACCCGCGTCGGGGCCCTCCTTGAAGTCCAGGCCGAGGAACTGCACCGGCTTGTTGGCCTTCTCGTAGGAGCTCCAGGTCTGCTGCAGGTCACCGGCCTCGGAGACGCACGGCCCGCACCAGGAGCCCCAGACGTTGACCACGAGGACCTTGCCGCGGGCCTGGTCCATCGTCCACGGCTTGCCGTCGACGGTGGTGCCCTTGAGGCGCACTGTGTCCTCGCGCTTGTCGAGCGCGATCCGCTCGACCGTGCCGTCGCCGGAGACGAAGCCCTTGCGGTCGCCGGACCTGGCCTGCGCCGAGATGGAGTTGGGGTCGCTGCTGCAGGCCGTCAGGCCGAGGGCCAGCGCGGCGGCCACCCCAAGTGCCACGAACCTCACGCGCCCGCCTTCCTGGCCGCGTGGGCCAGCAGCGCACCCGCGGGCTCGCTGTAGGAGATCGACTCGAGCTGGTCACCGAGGAAGCTCAGCGTCGTCAGCGAGGCCAGGGCGCACTGCCGCTTGCGCGGGTCGTGCCACAGGCGCTTGCCCTCGAGCCTGTTGCGCAGGGTCCACACCGGCAGCTGGTGGGAGACGATGACCGCCTCATGGCCCCGGGCCGCGGCGCGCGCGTCGGCGACGGCGGCCACCATCCGGGCGGCGATCTCGACGTAGGGCTCGCCCCAGGAGGGCCGGAACGGGTTGAGCAGCTTGGGCCAGTGCTCGGGGTGGCGAAGGGAGCCGTCGCCGACGCCGAAGGTGCGGCCCTCGAAGTGGTTGCCCGCCTCGATGACCCGGTCGTCGGTGTGGATGGCCAGCTCGTGGGCAGCCGCGATCGGCGTGGCCGTCTCCTGCGCCCGGTCCAGCGAGGACGCGACCACGTGGGTGACGTCGTGGGCGGCGAGGTGGTCGGCCACGGTCCGGGCCATGTCCTGCCCGAGCTCGGACAGGTGGAAGTCGGGCAGCCGCCCGTAGAGCACGCCGGTGGGGTTGTGGACCTCACCGTGGCGCATCACGTGCACCACGGTGCGCACACCGGTGGAGGACATCTGCGGGGTCATGCCCCGATTGTCGCAAACGACTCTGTGACGGCCCGGGCCGCCGCGGGCAGGGCGGAGATGACCTTGTCGACGGCCGCGTCGTCGTGGGCCGCGCTGACGAACCACGCCTCGAACGCGCTCGGCGGCAGGTGCACGCCCTGGCTGAGCATCGAGTGGAAGAAGGCCGAGAACGCTTGGGAGTTCTGGGCTTTGGCGTCGTCGTAGTTGTGCACGGCCTCCTCGCGGAAGAACACCGAGAACATGCTCCCGGCCCACTGCACGACGTGCGGTATGCCGTGCCGCGACAGCTCCTGCGTGGTCGCCGTGGCTATGGCGGAACTCACGTCGGCCAGGCGCTGGTAGACCTCGGGCGTGCAGCCCTGGAGGGTGGCCAGGCCGGCGGCGGTGGCCACGGGGTTACCCGACAGCGTGCCGGCCTGGTAGACGGGACCGAGCGGCGCCAGCATCGCCATGACGTCGGCGCGACCGCCGAACGCGGCCGCGGGGAACCCGCCGCCCATGACCTTGCCGAAGGTGAACAGGTCCGGCGCGCCACCGTCATACGGGCCCTCGACGCCGTACCAGCCGGCCGCGCTGCACCGGAAGCCGGTCATGACCTCGTCGGAGATGAGCAGCGCACCGTGTTCGCGGGTGACCCGGCGCAGGGCCTCGGTGAAGCCGGGCCGCGGCGGGACGACACCCATGTTGCCGGCGGCCGCCTCGGTGATGACGGCGGCGATCGCGGCGCCGTGCTCGGCGAACGCCGCCTCGAGCGCCTCGACGTCGTTGTAGGGCAGCACGATCGTCTCGCCCGCGCTCGAGGCGGGCACGCCCGCGGAGTCCGGCAGGGCGAAGGTGGCCACGCCGCTGCCGGCGGAGGCGAGCAGCGCGTCGACGTGGCCGTGGTAGCAGCCGGCGAACTTCACGACCTTGGACCGGCCGGTGAAGCCACGGGCCAGGCGGATCGCGCTCATGGTCGCCTCGGTGCCGCTGCTGACCAGGCGCACCTGCTCGACCGGCGCGACCCGGGCCACGATCTCCTCGGCCAGGGCGACCTCGTTCTCGCTCGGGGTGCCGAAGCTGAACCCCTTCGTCGCTGCCTCCTGCACGGCCGCCATCACGGCGGGGTGGGAGTGGCCGAGGATCATCGGCCCCCAGGAGCAGACCAGGTCGACGTACTCCCGGCCGTCGACGTCCCGCAGCCACGGCCCCTGCGCGCTCGCCATGAACCGCGGGGTGCCGCCCACGGCCCGGAACGCGCGGACCGGGCTGTTCACGCCGCCGGGCGTGACGCGGGCCGCGCGCTCGAGCAGGGCCTGGGACTCGGGGGCCTCGAAGGGGTATGCCGTCATGCCCCCGATTGTCTCAGGCCGGCAGGACCCCCTCGGCCACCTCCTCGCACGCCCCCGTGGCCTCGATGCCGTCGGCGATGGCCTGCATCGCCGCGCCCATCGCGAGCAGCTGGGCGCGCGTGAGGTGGTCGGTCAGCGCGGCCCTCACGCTGGCGACGTGCAGCGGCGCGATGGCCTGCACCGCGGCATACCCCTCGTCGGTGAGGACGAGCTCGACGCCGCGGCGGTCCCCCTCGCACGGCTCGCGGCGCACGAAGCCCCGCTTCTCCAGCCGGGAGGCGGTGTGCGTGAGCCGGCTGCGCGACTGCACCACCAGGGTGGCGATCTCGGACATGCGCAGCCGCCGGCGCGGGTTCTCGCTGAGCATCGACATGATCTCGTACTCGCTCAGCTGCACCCCGTGCGCGA
>DASSPC010000004.1:0-2709 GCA_035699865.1 Oryzihumus sp.
AAACCGTTGCCCCCCAGGCACTCCAGCGCCTCGGCCACCATGGGCGAGGTGCGCTTGCAGACCCAGAACTTGGCCACGGCGACGGCCAGCCGGGAGAAGGCGGTGTCGCCCTCGTCGACGGCTACGGCCAGGCGCAGGCCCAGCGTCGTCGCGGCCTCGGACTCCAGCGCCAGGTCGGTCAGCACGTTGCGCATCAGGGGCTGGTCGACCAGTGCGGCGCCGAACGCCTGGCGGTGGCGGGCGTGGTGCACGGCCCGGACGAGCGCGGCGCGCATCGTCGAGGCCGAGCCCAGGACGCAGTCCAGCCGGGTCGCGGCCACCATGTCCAGGATCGTGCGGATGCCGCGGCCCTCCTCGCCCAGGCGCACCCCCCAGGTGCCGTCGAGCTCGATCTCGGAGGAGGCGTTGGAGCGGTTGCCCAGCTTGTCCTTGAGGCGCTGGATGGCGAAGGTGTTGCGGCTGCCGTCGGCCAGCACCCGGGGCACCACGAAGCAGGTGAGGCCGCCGGGCGCCTGGGCCAGGACGAGGAAGATGTCGCTCATCGGGGCCGAGCAGAACCACTTGTGGCCGGTCAGCCGGTAGGTGTCCCCGCCTTCGAGTGGCCCGCCGGGGGAGGGCGTGGCCACGGTCGCGTTGCGGCGCACGTCCGAGCCGCCCTGCTTCTCGGTCATCCCCATCCCGGCGATCGCGCCGGCCTTGTCCGCGCGCGGCCGCAGGCCGAAGTCGTACTCGCGGGAGGCGAGCAGGGGAGCCCACAGGGCACCCAGCTCGGGGCTGGTCATGAGTGCCGGCACCGCGGCATACGTCATGGACACCGGGCAGCCGTGGCCCGCCTCGACCTGCGACCAGGCGACGAACCCGGCGGCGCGGCGCACGTGCGCGCCCGTCCCCGCGGGGCGGGTCCAGGGCTCGGCGGTGAGGCCGTAGGAGACCGCGGTCGACATCAGCTCGTGCCAGGCCGGGTGGAACTCCACCTCGTCGATGCGTTCGCCGCGGGGGGAGTGGGTGTGCAGCACCGGGGTGACGCGGTCCGCCTGGTCGCCCCAGGCCTGCGCCCGGTCCGTGCCCGCGAGCTCGCCGAGCCGGCTCAGCTCGGCCCGGTCAGTGGCGTCACCCCACCGGCTCAGGCCCTCGGTCAGGGCAGGGTCGGAGTCGACCACGTTGTGGCCGAGCAGCGGTGGGACCTGGTTGGTGACCTCGTGTGTGCTCACCCCGGGCAGGCTAGGGCGGATGGTTACCGATGGGTACACCCCGGCGAGGTTCGGGGGTGTCAGGTCCGTCACGCGGCCGCTCGGCGGTTACCGTGGTGCGGTGAGGAGCAGGCGGAGGGTGCAGGTCAGACGCGTGGAGCGGCGGCCGGGGCGATGAGCCCGACGGGCCGTGTCCGCCGGCGTCTCGCCCGGGTGCCGGGTGCCCCCGCCCTCGCCCGCCTCGTTGTGGCGACCTGGCGGCTGTGCCTGCGCTACCGCGTCACCGGGCTGGCGTCCGAGGCCGGGTTCTTCGCCCTGCTGTCGCTGCCGCCGCTGGTGCTGGGGATCTTCGGCGGCGTCGGCTACGTCGGGCGCTGGCTGGGCCCGGACACGACCGGCCAGGTCAGCGCGGCGATCGAGCGGTATGCCGAGCGCTTCCTCACCGACGCCAGCGTGCGGCAGGTCATCGTGCCCACCGTCGACGACGTCCTGCGCAACGGGCGCATCGACGTCATCTCGATCGGCTTCGTGCTCTCGCTGTGGTCGGGCTCGCGGGCGCTGAACGTCTTCGTCGACACCATCTCGATCATGTACGGCCAGAGCGGGGTGCGCGGGATCGTGCGCACCCGCGCGCTGAGCTTCACCCTCTACCTGGTGGCCCTCGTGGTCGGCGTCGTCGTCATGCCGCTGGTCACCGTCGGCCCCAGCGTCATGGCGCGGCTGCTGCCGGCCCGGCTGGAGTTCCTCATCGGGCTGTACTGGCCCACCGTGGTGATCCTGACGGTCGCCAGCCTGACGACGCTGTTCCACGTCAGCACGCCCCGGCGCTCGCCGTGGAAGCGGGACATCCCCGGCGCGGTGCTGACCCTGGCGATCTGGCTGCTGAGCTCGTTCGTCCTGAGGCTGTGGCTGGGCGCCTCCGTCGGCGGGACGTCCATCTACGGCCCGCTGGCCGCACCGATCGTGGTGCTGATCTGGCTGTACTTCCTGGCGATCGCGGTGCTCATCGGGGCGGCCTTCAACGCCGCCGCGCGCCAGCTGTGGCCGGTGCAGGAGCGGCTCAGCTCGCGCGCCCGGCTCATCTCGTGGCTGCGCGAGGAGTCCCGTCGCCGACGGGAGGGCGCCGTGGCCGGCGGGGTCGTCGAGGCCCCGGGAGCGGTGGCCGGACTGCCGCGCTCCACCCCGGTGACGCCCGCCGAGAGCCCCGCGCACGCGCCGGCCAGGAGCGAGCGGCACCGCCCGGCGCACGAGCGCCCGCTCACGCCGCTGCCCGAGCCGAAGGGACAGGCGGGCGCCGACGGCCAGTTGGACTCCGATCCTCGAAATCGGCTACTGTCTGACCGCACGCACGGCGGGTAGTTACACCGCTGGCGTTCATGCGGACGTGGCTCAGTTGGTAGAGCATCACCTTGCCAAGGTGAGGGTCGCGGGTTCGAGTCCCGTCGTCCGCTCGGAGGCCCAGTGCCTTCCCGGAGGTCCCCCGTGGCCTTCACGGTGGAGTGGCCGAGAGGCGAGGCAA
>DASSPC010000005.1:0-5784 GCA_035699865.1 Oryzihumus sp.
CGCAGTAGCCCTGGCGGGTGACCAGGAAGTGCGACAGAGGGTCGAGCGGCACCACCCGCCCGGACTGGTCGGTGACCGGCGGGGCCAGCGTCAGGGAGTAGGCGAACCCGCCGTTGCTGCGCAGGAACTCCTGGATGGCCAGGGCCTTGTCGTAGGCGTTGGTCCGTCCCCTGGTGACCGCGTCGGCGAGGGCGCGCACCCGGGCGGCCGACCGGGTGTCCACCTGCAGGTCGCGGGGGTCGACGACCCGGCTGGTGGTGGCACCGGGCACGCCCTCGCGCAGCATGCTGTCGGTGGGCTCGACGTCCCAGTAGGACAGGTCGTAGCCGGAGACCTGGTCGGCGACGAGCAGCGACTGGGTGCGGTTGTCCAGGCCCCACCGGGTCCCGCCGAGGTCGGCCCCGGCCAGCGGGTAGGGCGCCGCCAGGTTCGGCGGCTCGAGCAGGTTGCCCAGCACGCTGACCGTCTCGCGCCGCTTGGGCACCGACGGGTCGAGCCCGGTCGGCGTCGGCACCGACGGGTTGGGGCTCGTGGCGATCGAGTCCACGCTGCGCCGCGGCGGCAGCCAGGTGCCGTTGACGTAGGTCGAGCTGACGGTCACCCGCAGTGGCGGCGGCGCGCTCGCGGTGGTCCGGTAGGTCAGGACGGGGCGGGTGCTGCGGTCGGACAGGTCGCGGGCCAGGTCCAGGCTCTGGCTGAAGCCGACGCTGCCACCGCTGCCGCTGCTGTCGTCGTTGCGGCCCAGTCCCGACAGCAGGAACCGGGTGGGCAGGTGGGGGAGGGCCAGCGGCACCAGGAGGGCAGCGGCGATCGCCACGACCCCGAGGGACCGGCCGAGCGTCGCGGTGCCGGCCGCGCCGGTGTCGCCCGCGGACGACGCAGAGCTGACCGGGGTAAGGGGGGTGGCGCTCGTGGTGCTCCACCGCCGCACCAGGCCGGTGCCCTGGCGGCCGACCATCACGAGCCACACGATGGCCAGCGCGACGAAGAACGCGGGGTGCAGGGAGGACCCGCTGTTGGCGGAGGAGCCAAGGAAGACGGCCAGGAGGGGCAGGCCGGCCATGGCTGCCGACCGGCGGGTGACCGCGAGGTAGTCCACGACCACCGCGACCACGCCCGCGACCAGCCCGACGAGCAGGGACAGGCCGCGCGTGGTCGGTGCGGGAGCGGTGAAGCTCTCGATCGTCCCCCGCGCGTCGACGAGCAGGCCGTTGAACGCCGTCACCGTCTCGATCCCCGGCAGCCCGTGCCACAGGTGCCCGCGGCCGTAGAGCCAGCCGGCGACGACCGCCGCGATGACGACCTGGCCCAGGGCCACCTGCCAGCCGCGAAGCCGGACCGAGCGGGCGGCGACACCCGCCACGGCCACGACGAGGACCATGGCGACGGCGCCACGGACCCACTCGCCGGAGTCCAGCAGCGTGGTCACCGGCCAGATGGCGGTGACGGTGGCCAGGGCGGCGAGCGCGGCGTCGCCCGGTCGGGCGTTCACCCGCCCACCCCGATCCGGCTCGTGCCCGTCGACACCGCGGCCCAGGCCCGGGCGATCGACTCCCCGGAGCGCACCACCCGGGTGCCCCACCCGGCCGCGCGCGCGACCTCGGCCAGGTCCTCGGCGTGACTTTCGCCCGCGCCGCCCCCGTGGGCGAAGCTGGCCGAGTCGAGCAGCAGCAGCAGTGCCACCCCGCCGGGCTGGCGCAGGGTCAGCAGCTCGCGCAGCAGCCCCTCGTCATGGTCGGTGGCGACCGCCACGACCAGGCCGCCGGCGGCGGTCAGGGGGTGCGCGGCGTGCAGCACGTCGTCCAGGGTCGGGCCGGGGTCGGTGCCGGCCAGGGCCAGCGCCTCGAGGGCGGAGTCCACGTCGATGATCTCGGCGGAGCGACCCTCGGTGACCGACTCGTGGCTGACCAGGTGCACGGCATACCCGTGGCCGGCGAGGTGCACCGCGACGGAGGCGACCGCGCTGACCGCCCACTCGAAGGAGCCGGAGGCCCCGGAGCCGCGGTGGCCCGCCGCGCGCGAGTCCAGCACGAGCACGGCCCGGCGCCGGGCAGGCCGGTCCTCCTGGCGGACCATGAGCTCGCCCTGGTGCGCCGTGGCCGGCCAGTGGATGCGGCGCAGGTCGTCGCCGTCGCGGTACTCGCGGATGGCCACGTCGTCCTCACCGTGCAGGGCCACCATGTGCGGGATGACGCCCTCGGCGCCGATCCCCTCGCCGCCGGCGCGGCCACTGGTCAGCTCCTCGACCCGGGGGAGCACGAGCACCTCGCTGGTGGAGCTCAGGGCCACCGCCCGCGCGGACAGCCCGAACGGGTCCCGGATGCGGAGGGTCAGCGGCCCCAGCCGGTGCCGCCCGCGCAGGTGCGACCGGATCGCGTAGCTGACCTCGCGGCGCTCACCCGGAGCCATGCGCGGCAGCACGAAGCGGGGGCGGTCGCCCAGGGTGTAGTCGACGCGCTCCTCGGCCATGAGGATCGGCGAGCGTCGCGAGCCGGTGTTGCCGAACTCGACCTCGACGGTGGCCACCTCGTCGACGGCCAGCCGCGCGGGCCGCACCCGGCGCTCCACGCTCAGCTCCGGCAGGCCGCGGCGGCTGGTCAGCGACGCGAGCACGGTCAAGGCGACCAGCAGCACCCCGATCCGGGTCAGGTCGCCCAGGCCGAGCCCCAGCCCGGTGACCACGAGCGTCAGCCCGGCCGCGACGAAGGCCCGGCCCCTGGTGGTGAGCACGTCCTTGAACCGGGTCATCGGGGTCGCCTCGGGCTGGTCATCGGGCTGGGTGCGGGTCGTGGTGTCGTGCCGGTCACCGACCGGCTGCGGGGACGGGGACCCGGCGCACGATCTCGTGCAGCACGTCGGCCGGGGTGCGCCGCGCGAGCTGGGTCTCGCCGGTGAGCAGGAGCCGGTGTGCGAGCACGGGCACGAGCAGGGCCTGCACGTCGTCGGGCAGCACGTGGTCTCGCCCGGCGAGGGCGGCGTGCGCCCGGGCGCTGCGCAGCAGGTGCAGCGACGCGCGCGGCGAGGCGCCCAGGCGCAGGGCGGGGGTGCTGCGGGTCGCGGTGATGAGGTCGACGACGTACTGCTTCACCGCCGGGCTGGTCCATAGGGTGCGGACCGTCTCGATGAGCTTGGCCACCGTCTCGCCGTCGGTGACGGGCACCAGGTCGTCCAGCGGCGAGGTGTCGCCGTGGGTCTCCAGCATCGCCACCTCGGCCGCCGGGGAGGGGTAGCCCATGGAGATGCGCGCCATGAACCGGTCGCGCTGGGCCTCCGGCAGCGGGTAGGTGCCCTCCATCTCGATGGGGTTCTGGGTCGCCATGACGATGAACGGCTTGTGCAGCTCGTAGGTCTGGCCGTCGACGGTGACCTGGCCCTCCTCCATGCACTCGAGCATCGCCGACTGCGTCTTGGGGGAGGCACGGTTGATCTCGTCGCCGACCACCACGTTGGCGAAGATCGCGCCGGGGCGGAACTCGAAGTCGCGCAGGTCCTGGTTGAAGACGCTCACGCCGGTGATGTCGCTGGGCAGCAGGTCGGGGGTGAACTGGATCCGGCGCACCGAGCAGTCGATCGAGCGGGCCAGCGCCTTGGCCAGCATCGTCTTGCCGACGCCGGGCACGTCCTCGATGAGCAGGTGGCCGCCGGCCAGCAGCACGGTGATCGCCGTGGTCACCACGTCGGGCTTGCCCTCGATCACCGACTGCATGGCAGTGCTGATCCGCCCGGCCACGTCTCCGACCAGCTCGAGGCTGTCGTTGCCACCCGCCTGGGTCCCCGACTCCACGTCCATGTCCTGATCTTGCACGAAACCGCCGCCGGCGGCGCTGCTCCCGCTCAAGTTCATTCCCCCCTTTGGTCCGGGGCATCCTGCCCCCCACTTCCCTCCACGTCCACCACCACTGACGCGGTTCGACGCCGATTCGTCATGGTGCCTGTGCGTGGCGCCGTGGGGGCGCCCCCGCAGGGGACCGCTGGGCGGCCGATTTTCCCCCACCGCGCCCCACCCCGGCTGACCTGCGCAAACCCAGCGGGGGTGGAGCTGTGTCTTGCCTCAAAACCGCTTGCGGTGGGGGAGAGTGGGGTAATGTGGGGCGACAAGGAGAGCAGTGGTCGTCGCGACAGCCGCAGGGGAGGAGGCGCGCCGTGTTCCTCGGTACGCACACCCCCCGCCTGGACGACAAGGGCCGGCTCTTCCTTCCGGCCAAGTTCCGGGACCGCCTCGCCGGTGGCCTGGTGGTCACGCGGGGGCAGGAGCGTTGCCTCTACGTCTTCCCCATGGACGAGTTCGTCCGCGTGGCCGAGTCGATCCGGCAGGCACCCGTCACCAGCAAGGCCGCCCGCGACTACGCCCGCGTCTTCCTCTCCGGCGCCTCCGACGAAATCCCCGACAAGCAGGGCCGGGTGACCATCCCCGCGACCCTGCGCGAGTACGCCGGCCTGAGCCGGGACTGCACCGTCATCGGCGCCGGCTCCCGCGTCGAGGTCTGGGACAGCGCCGCGTGGGCCACCTACCTCGAAGGCACCGAGCAGGCGTTCGCCGAGCAGGCCGAGGAGGTGATCCCCGGACTCCTCTGAGCCGCCGGAGAGCCGACCGACACCGGCCCTGCTGCCAGGTCTCCACCCGCTTCGCGTCCCGGGACACCTTCCCCGGCCCCGGGCCGCACCCCTTGGAGCGGTTGGAGACCTGACTGCAGGACCACCCACCTGGACCTTGACCCCGAGCCAGCCACCCGTCATACCAAGAGAAGGAAGCCCCACCCATGAACGCACGAGGGACCGCCGAGCAGCGGCACGTCCCCGTCCTGCGTGACCGCATCCTCGACCTGCTCGCGCCAGCGCTGGCCGAGCCGGGCTCGGTCTACGTGGACGGCACCCTCGGCATGGGCGGGCACGCCGAGGCGGTGCTCCAGCGCTGCCCCAACGCGCGGGTGGTCGGCATCGACCGCGACACCGAGGCGCTGGGGCTGGCGGGGGAGCGGCTGGCCGCGTTCGGCGACCGCTTCACCCCGGTGCACGCCGTCTACGACGAGATCGCCGACGTGCTCGACGAGCTGGGCCTGCCGCAGGTGCAGGCGGTGCTCTTCGACTTCGGGGTGTCCTCGCTGCAGCTGGACGAGGCCGACCGCGGCTTCGCCTACGCCCAGGACGCGCCACTGGACATGCGCATGGACCAGACCCGCGGGATCACCGCCGCGGAGGTCCTCAACACCTACGACGCGGCGGACCTGGAGCGCATCCTCAAGCAGTACGGCGAGGAGCGCTTCGCCCGCCGTATCGCGGGTGCCATCGTCCGCGAGCGTGGCAAGGCGCCGTTCACCACCTCCGCGCGCCTGGTCGAGCTGCTGCGCGCCGCGGTGCCCGCGGCCTCGCAGAAGAGCGGCGGCCACCCGGGCAAGCGCACCTTCCAGGCGCTGCGCATCGAGGTCAACAGCGAGCTGGAGGCCATCGAGACCGCGCTGCCCGCCGCGATCGACGCCCTCGCCGTGGGTGGCCGGATCGCGGTGCTGTCCTACCACTCGCTGGAGGACCGGCTGACCAAGCGGGTCCTGGCCGCCGGGGCACGCAGCAGCACGCCGCCCGGCCTGCCGGTGGAGCTGCCCGAGCACGCGGCCTACCTGCGACTGCTCACCCGCGGCGCCGAGGAACCCGGCGCCGCCGAGATCGAAGCCAACCCCCGCGCAGCCTCGGCCCGGCTCCGGGCCGCCGAACGCACCCGGGCCACGAAGGGACACACCGCATGAGCCAGATGACTGCCGCGGCCGCTCGGGTCGGGGTCCGCGCCCC
>DASSPC010000006.1:0-3956 GCA_035699865.1 Oryzihumus sp.
GGACAGGCCGACGCCGACCGGCCCGGCGGCCGCGGCGCGCTGGCCGGGCGGGGCAATGCCGAACTCGGCGAGCTTGGCCTTGCCCTCCTCGCTCATCCAGTCGGTGGTCCAGGCGGGGACCAGCCGGGTGGTGACCGAGGCGGTGTAGCCCTCGCGGGCGGCGACGTGCTCGATCCGCACGCGGATGGCGTCCATCGCCGGGCACCCGGAGTAGGTCGGGGTGATCACCACCTGCACGAGGTGCTCGGCCTCGTCGACCGTCACCTCGCGCAGGATGCCGAGGTCCTCGATGGTGACCACCGGGACCTCGGGGTCGGGCACGTCCGCGATGGCCCGGCCGACCAGGGTGTCGAGGGCCCGCGACACGGGAAGGTCAAGGGTGACACCGGCCTCGGGAGTGGTCAGGTCGGTCGTGGTCGCGGGCAGGACGGTGCTCACCAGGTCGCTCCGGGGTGGGATCGGGCGATGTGCTGCATCTCCGCCAGGAGGTAGCCCATCGGACGGGAGTGGATGCCGTCACGACCGCCACGGGAGCGCCAGGTCGGCTGCTCGGGCAGCACGAGCGTGGCCTGCGAGACCACGCGGCTGACGTAGGCAAACGCATTGTCCCACAACGACTTTGGGCGCGCACCCACACCGGTCTCGGCCGCGGCGACGCTCACCGGGTCATCGTCGAACAGCTCGGCCACGTAGGGCGCGACCCGTGTCAGCGCGTCCTGCATCCGCTCGTGCGACTCGGCCGTCCCGTCGCCGAGGCGCAGGACCCACTGGGTCGCGTGGTCGCGGTGGTAGTCGACCTCCTTGACGGCCTTGAGCGCGACGCCCTGGACGACCTCGTCCGCGGAGGTGGCCAGGGCGGCATACAGCTCGGCCTGGTAGGCGGAGAACCACAGCAGGCGCGCCATCTCGAAGCCGAAGTCGCTGCGCTCCTGCTCGACGAGGTGGACGTTGCGGAACTCGCGCTCGTCGCGGAAGTAGGCCAGGTCGTCCTCGGTGCGGCCGGAGCCGTCGAGCGAGCCGGCGTGGCTCAGCAGCACCCGCGCCTGGCCGAGCAGGTCCAGGCCGATGTTGCCCAGGGCCATGTCCTCCTCGATCTGCGGGGCACGGCTGATCCACTCCCCCAGGCGCTGGGCGTAGACGAGGGCGTCGTCGCCGAGCTGGAGGGCGTAGCGGGCGGTGAGCTGGGAGCCGTTGAGCTCTGCGGTGTGGGTGCTCATAGGTACTCGACGTCCTCGGGCACGTCGTAGAAGGTCGGGTGGCGGTAGACCTTGTCGGCCGCCGGGTCGAAGAAGGAGTCACGCTCGTCGGGGCTGCTCGCGGTGATGTCGCTGGAGCGCACCACCCAGAGGGAGACGCCCTCCTGCCGGCGGGTGTAGAGGTCGCGGGCGTTGCGCAGTGCCATCTCGGCGTCGGGGGCGTGCAGCGAGCCGACGTGGACGTGGGAGAGCCCCCGCTTGCCGCGCACGAAGACCTCCCACAGCGGCCAGCTGCGCTCGGGCGTCACCGGGACCGCGTCGCCGGAGCGGTCGTTCGGGGTCGGGATGGTCATGCGGCGCTCTCCTGGGCCTTGGCGCGGGCCTGCTTCGCGGCATACGCGTTGGCGGCCTCGCGCACCCACGCACCGTCCTCGTGGGCGCGGACGCGCCAGCTGACCCGCTCGGCGTTGCACGGGCCGTCGCCGCGCAGCACCCGCCAGAACTCGTCCCAGTCGATCGGGCCGAAGTCCCAGTGGCCGGTCTCCTCGTTGAAGCGCAGGTCGGGGTCGGGCAGCGTCAGGCCGAGCTTCTGCGCCTGCGGGACGGTCATGTCGACGAACTTCTGGCGCAGGTCGTCGTTGCTGAACCGCTTGATGCCCCACGCCATCGACTGCTCGGTGTGCCCGCCCTTGGCGGCCTCACCGGTGTCCGGCGGGCCGAACATCATCAGCGCCGGCCACCACCAGCGGTTGGCGGCGTCCTGGGCCATGGCCTTCTGCGCCTCGGTGCCGCGGCTCAGGGTCCAGAAGATCTCGAAGCCCTGCCGCTGGTGGAACGACTCCTCCTTGCAGACGCGGATCATCGCGCGGGCGTAGGGGCCGTAGGAGCAGCGGCACAGCGGCACCTGGTTCATGATCGCGGCGCCGTCGACGAGCCAGCCGATCGCCCCGCAGTCGGCCCAGGTCAGGGTCGGGTAGTTGAAGATCGAGGAGTACTTCTGCCGGCCGGTGTGCAGCATGTCGAGCAGCTCGGCCCGGTCGATGCCCAGCGTCTCGGCGGCGCTGTAGAGATAGAGCCCGTGGCCGGCCTCGTCCTGCACCTTGGCCATGAGGATCGCCTTGCGGCGCAGGCTCGGCGCGCGGGTGATCCAGTTGCCCTCGGGCTGCATGCCGATGATCTCGGAGTGCGCGTGCTGGGCGATCTGGCGGATCAGGGTCTTGCGGTAGGCCTCGGGCATGTCGTCGCGCGGCTCGATGCGCTGGTCGGCGGCGATCAGCGCATCGAAGTCCGGCCCCACCTCGCCGCGCCGGTCCACGTGCGCGGCAGCCTGCTCCACGTCGCCGGACTCGGCGGCGTTGAGCGGCGCGTCGGGGTCGACGAAGTCGTTGCCATACATGGCTCCAGTATGACGAGGTGTTACACGTTGGCGCAATCCTGCCGACTTGGTGTCACACGTTTGGCCGGTGCGAGGATGGGCCCATGCCCCACGACCACGCCCACGAGCACCTGCACGAGCCCCAGCAGGCCGGCATCGTCGCCGACGCCAGTGTGCGCCTCGCCCGGGTGAGTGACGCCCCGGCGGTCGGGCTGGTCCAGGCCGCCGTGTGGCGCGAGGCCTACGCCGACGTGCTGCCGGAGGAGGTGCTCCACCAGTTCGAGGGGCCCGCGTTCGCCCGCGTGTGGCGCGACTCCCTGGCCTCGGCGCCGACGCCGCGTCACCGGTTGCTGGTCGCCTGCGCCGGGGAGCAGGTGGTCGGGTTCGTCGCGGTGGGGCCGTCCGCCGACCGGGACAGCGCCGGCACCTCGGGTGAGGTGCTCGCGATGGGCGTCCACCCCGAGGCCCGCGGCGCCGGGCACGGCTCCCGGCTGCTGAACGCCGCCGTCGACACGCTCCGCGGCGGGGGCTTCGAGCGCATGGTCATCTGGCTGCTCGAGGACGACGAGGGCGGCCGCGAGTTCCTGCTCGCCTCCGGCCTGGCACCTGACGGCGCCTGGCGCGACCGGGTCGTCGACGCCGACGGCGGGACGGTGCGCGAGGTGCGCCTCGTCGCCGACCTCGGCGCCCCGTGAACGAGCTGCATCCACGCCGGCGCAGCCAGGTCGTCCGCCAGAGCCTGTCAGTCGGCCTTGCCACCGGCGCCTACGGCGTCAGCTTCGGGGCGCTCGCGGTCGCCGCGGGACTGAGCCTGTGGCAGACCATGGCCCTGTCGACGCTGCTGTTCTCCGGCGGCTCCCAGTTCGCCATCGTCGGCATCGTCGCCGCCGGTGGCTCCGGCGTGGCCGCCATCGCCACGTCCTCGATGCTCGGCCTGCGCAACAGCCTCTACGCCCTGCAGGTCTCCCGGATGCTCGACGTCCGTGGCCTGCGCCGGGTCGCCGCGGCGCAGCTGACCATCGACGAGTCGACCGCGGTGGCGGTCGGCCAGCCCGAGCGCCAGGCCAGCCGCCTCGGCTTCTGGGTCACCGGGGTGACGATCTTCGTCCTCTGGAACCTCGCCACCCTGGCCGGCGCCCTCGTCGGGGACGCGCTCGGCGACCCCAGGGCCTACGGCCTGGACGCCGCAGCCTCGGCCGCCTTCCTGGCCCTCCTGTGGCCACGGCTGCGCTCGCGCGAGGCGCAGGCCGTGGGCGTCGCGGCCGCCCTGCTGGCCCTGCTCCTCGCACCGCACTCCCCCGCCGGGGTCCCGGTGCTGGTCGCCGCGGTGACCGCCGTCGTCGCCGGCGTGCGCCCCCGCCACGAGCGGGAGGTGCCGGCATGAC
>DASSPC010000007.1:0-2541 GCA_035699865.1 Oryzihumus sp.
CCGGCACGCAGGTCGTCGACCAGGGTCTTCGTTGACTCCGGCGTCTGGTTGTCGAAGAACTCCCAGTTGGCCATGACCACCGGTGCGAAGTCACACGCCGCGTTGCACTCGACCCGCTCGAGCGTGATCTTGCCGTCGGACGTGGTCTCGTCGTGGCCGATGCCGAGGTGCTCGCTGACCTCGTCCCAGATCTGGTCGCCGCCCATGACGGCGCACAGCGTGTTGGTGCAGACGCCGACGGTGTACTCCCCGTTGGGGTGGCGCTTGTACTGCGTGTAGAACGTCGCGACGCCGCTGACCTCGGCCGCGGTGAGGTCGAGGACCTCCGCGCAGAACTCGATGCCGCGGGTGGAGACGTAGCCGTCCACGGACTGCACGAGGTGCAGCAGCGGCAGCAGCGCCGAGCGCTTCACCGGGTAGCGCCCGATGACCTCCTGCGCGTCACGGTGCAGGCCGGCCAGGACGTCGGCCTCGTAGGGCTCGCTCGTCGGCGCGGGCACGGCACCGTAGTTCGGGTTGCTCGTGGTCGCCATCAGCGGTCCACGCCTCCCATCACGGGGTCGAGCGAGGCGACGGCGACGATGACGTCGGCGACCTGGCTGCCTTCGCACATCGCGGCCGTGGCCTGCAGGTTGTTGAACGACGGGTCGCGGAAGTGCGCGCGGTAGGGGCGCGTGCCGCCGTCGGAGACGACGTGGCAGCCGAGCTCGCCCTTGGGGGACTCGATCGCGGCGTAGGCCTGACCCGGGGGGACGCGGAAGCCCTCGGTCACCAGCTTGAAGTGGTGGATGAGGGACTCCATCGAGGTGCCCATGATCTCGCGGATGTGGTCCAGGCTGTTGCCCATGCCGTCGCCGCCGATGGCCAGCTGGGCCGGCCACGCGATCTTCTTGTCCTCGACCATGACCGGGCCCGGGGTGGCCTGCAGCCGGTCGACCGCCTGCTCGGCGATCTTCAGCGACTCGTACATCTCGTCGATGCGGATGCGCAGACGACCGTAGGCGTCGCAGGAGTCCCGGGTGATGACGTCGAAGTCGTAGGTCTCGTAGCCGCAGTACGGGTCCAGCTTGCGCAGGTCGTGCGGCAGGCCGGCCGAGCGCAGCACCGGCCCGGTGATGCCCAGGGCCATGCAGCCGGTCAGGTCGAGGTAGCCCACGTCCACGGTGCGGCCCTTGAGGATCGGGTTCTCGTTGAGCAGCAGCTCGAGCTCGCCGAGGCCCTTGCGGATCGCCGGGATCGCGTCGCGGATCTTGTCGATGGCACCCGGGGGCAGGTCCTGCGCCACGCCGCCGGGGCGGACGTAGGCGTTGTTCATGCGCAGGCCGGTGACCATCTCGAAGATGGACAGGATCCGCTCCCGCTCGCGGAAGCCGACGGTCATGACGGTGGTGGCACCCATCTCCATGCCACCGGTGGCCAGGGCCACGAGGTGGGAGGAGATCCGGTTGAGCTCCATCATGAGCACGCGGATGATGCTGGCCCGCTCGGGGATCTGGTCGGTGATCCCGAGCAGCTTCTCCACCGCGAGGCAGAACGCCGTCTCGTTGAACAGCGGCGTGAGGTAGTCCATCCGGGTGCAGAAGGTCACGCCCTGGGTCCAGGTGCGGAACTCCATGTTCTTCTCGATGCCCGTGTGCAGGTAGCCGATGCCGGCCCGCGTCTCGGTGACGGTCTCACCGTCGAGCTCGAGGATGAGCCGGAGCACGCCGTGCGTGGACGGGTGCTGCGGGCCCATGTTGACGACGATGCGCTCCTCGTGGAGCGCGGAGGCCTCGTCGGCGATGGTGTCCCAGTCGCCGCCCGAGGCGTTGAAGACGCGCGCGCCCTCGGCGTCGGCCTCGTCGGCGACGCCGGTCGCGTAGACGTCGCCTGCATGCATCTGGTCGGTGCTCATCAGTTGTAGGACCTCCGCTGGTCCGGCGGCGGGATGGTGGCGCCCTTGTACTCGACGGGGATGCCGCCGAGGGGGTAGTCCTTGCGCTGGGGGTGGCCGGGCCAGTCGTCCGGCATGAGGATCCGGGTCAGCGCGGGGTGACCGTCGAACTCGATGCCGAACATGTCCCAGGTCTCGCGCTCGTGCCAGTCGTTGGCCGGGTAGATCCCGACGATCGACGGGATGTGGCGGTCGTCGTCGGGGCAGGTGACCTCGACGCGGACCCGGCGACCACCGTGGGTGATCGACAGGAGGTGGTAGACGGCGTGCAGCTCGCGGCCGGTCTCGTGCGGGTAGTGCACCCCGGAGACGCCGGTGCACATCTCGAACCGCAGGGCCGGGTCGTCGCGCAGCGCGCGGGCCACGGTGAGCAGGTCCTCGCGCCGCACGAACAGGGTCAGCTCGCCGCGGTCGACGATGACCTTCTCGATGGCGCGGCCGAAGCCCTCGGCGCCCTCGAGCGCACGCTCGAGGTGGTCGGCCACCTCGTCGAAGTAGCGGCCGTAGGGCCGCTGCGCCGGCGCGGGGAAGAGCACCGGGGCGACCAGCCCGCCGTACCCGCTGGTGTCGCCGCTGTCGGAGGCACCGAACATGCCGTGGCGGACGGA
>DASSPC010000008.1:0-5114 GCA_035699865.1 Oryzihumus sp.
CGACTTCCGCCCCCCGGCGCCCCACCCGGCCCGGCCCCTGGCAGCAGGAGGCCAGCCATGACCATCGCCAACGGCGACTTCGAGTTCGTCTCCGGACTGGTGCAGCGGGAGTCCGCGATCTCCCTGCCCAAGGGCAAGGAGTACCTCGTGGAGGCGCGCCTGACCCCGCTGGCGCGCGATACCGGCCTGGGGTCGCTGCCCGCCCTCGTGGCCGAGCTGCGCCAGGAGGCCAGCAGCGAGCTGCGCCGGCGGGTCGTGGACGCGATGACCACCAACGAGACCTCGTGGTTCCGCGACCGGACGCCGTTCGAGGCGCTCGGCAGCGGGGTGCTCGACCGGCTGCTGTGCGCGCGGCGGGGCCAGGGCCGCGTGCGGATCTGGTCGGCGGGGTGTTCCTCGGGCCAGGAGCCGTACTCCATCGCGATGACGGTCGCGCCGCGGCTGGCCGCCGAGGGCATGGCCCTCGACCTGGTCGCCACCGACCTGTCGGAGGAGATGGTCACCCGAGGCAAGGCGGGGCGCTACACCGACTTCGAGATGAAGCGGGGGCTGTCCCCCCAGGCCCGCGAGGCGCACTTCAGCCGGGTCGAGGACGGCTGGCAGATCAGCGACGAGCTGCGCTCGATGGTCAGCTTCCGGTCCCTCAACCTGGCCGCGCCGTTCCCCCCGCTCGGGGCCATGGACGTGGTCTTCCTGCGCAACGTGCTCATCTACTTCGATGCCGAGACCAAGGCGCAGGTCCTCGAGCGGGTGGGGCAGCTGCTCGCCCCCGACGGCTACCTGTTCCTTGGGGCGGCCGAGACGACGATCAACGTCGACGAGCGGTTCACACGGACGACCGTGGGCGGTGCGACCGTGTACCGCCTCGACGGGAAGGCTGCGGCATGACGCTGGACCCCAAGGACCTCGCCGAGATCGAGGAGATCGCGCGCGACGTCTGGAGCTCGCTGCTCGGGCTCGAGATCACGGTGGCGCAGGCCCCTGACGCCTGCCCGGAGGAGGTCGTGACCGCGGTCGTGACCGTCAGCGGTGACGCGCAGGGCGTGGTCGGGGTGCAGACCTCCGGCGCGGGTGCGCGGGCCATGGCCGCGGCGATGTTCATGATGGGTGCCGACGAGGTGGGCGAGGCCGAGGTCGCCGACGCCCTCGGCGAGCTGACCAACGTCGTGGGCGGCAACGTCAAGGGCCTGCTGCCCGGCTCCAACCGGCTGTCCCTGCCGACCGTCCTCGGCGCCGGTGCCGAGGACCCCCGCGACCTGGCCCAGCCGCCGCGCGCCGAGGTGTTCCTCACCTGCGACGGCGAGCCGGTCCTCATCGCCCTGCATGCACTCGCCGCCGTACCGTCCGCTGCCTCCCCCTCCACCGCCGCACCCGAACGGATCCCCTCCTGATGCACATCCTCGTCGTCGACGACTCCCGCGCCATGCGCATGATCGTCATCCGCACCCTGCGCCAGGCCGGCTTCGAGGGCCACCAGATCAGCGAGGCCTCCGACGGCCGGGAGGCGTTCGAGGCGGTCAAGGACACCCGCCCCGACCTGGTGCTCTCGGACTGGAACATGCCGAACATGACCGGCATCGAGCTGCTCTCGGCGCTGCGCCGGTCCGGCGACCAGACGCCGTTCGGGTTCGTCACCTCCGAGGGCTCGGCGGAGATGCGTGAGTGGGCCGAGCGGGCCGGGGCGCTGTTCCTCATCGCCAAGCCGTTCAACCCCGACACGTTCCGGGACGCCCTGCTGCCCGTGATGGCCTGAGGGTTTTCCGTGACTGTGCTGCCCCCTCCCAAGCGCATCCGTGACCTCTTCGCCGACCTGCTCGGCCGCGAGGTCGACATCTCCCCCTGCCTCGAGCCGGTGGTCCCGACGCTGCTGCGCCCCTGCGCGATCGGCGTCTACGTCACCGACGACATCAAGACCGGCGCCGTGGTGTGCGCCGACCTGGAGCTGGCGGCCCGCGCCGGGGCGGCCCTGTCGCTGGTGCCCAAGGCCGGGGCCGACGCCGCGATCGAGGGGCGCTACATCCCGCAGAACCTGCTCGACAACTTCGCCGAGGTCATCAACGTCTTCGCCGGGCTGTTCAACGTGCCCAACGCCCCGCACCTGAAGCTGTACTCCGTGGTCGCCCCCGACGAGACCCCGCCGGCCGACCTGGTGCCGCTCGTGCGCCGCGTGACCCGGCGGGTCGACCTGCGCCTGGCCATCGACGGCTACGGCCTCGGCCACCTCGCGGTCGTCCTCCCCAACTGACGAGGGGCTCGGTCCCGGCGCGGGAACCATGCCGCCGAACCCCTGGTTGGCCCGCGAACCCCCGGGGCGTTTCCGCGACCCCGCGTCCGCCCCGAGGGTCGGTGATGCAAACGGGGGTCGCCGGGCGAAACGCGCGGCCTCGTAGCGATTCCGACGAGCCCCCCGGTATGCCGTGTGCCCACCACAGCGCGAAGGCCGCCTCCCGGCTGGGAGGCGGCCTTCACGGCATACCGGGAGCGTGTCCCGGGCGGTGTCAGCGCAGGAAGTCCATCAGCGAGGGCTGGATGATCTTGGCCGTCGCGCCGAGCGCCGCCTGGTAGGCGTTCTGCTGCATCTGCAGCTGGATGATCGTGCTCGGCAGGTCGATGTTCTCGGCGTTGGCCAGGCCGTTGGTGATGGTGTCGAGGTGGCCGTTGGCAAGGGTCTGGATCGACTCGAGCCGATTGACCTTCGCACCAACGGTGCTCTGGACCGACCGCATCGCTGCCGCCCCCGCGTCAAGGTTGCCCAGCTGCGCGTTGACCGCGGCCACGTTGCCTGCCTTGAGCGCCGAGGAGATGCTGTCCAGGATTCCCGTGCCGCTGTCGAGCATCGAGGTGAAGACCGTGCTGCCCGGCACGTTGACCGCGACCGTGCCCGACGTCGGGTCGTCCGAGATGGTGCGCTTCACGTCGGACACGTTGCCCCCGTAGGCGCCAGTGGTGCTGTCGAACGGCGGTGTCTCGGTCTGTGTGCCGCCGAAGACGTACTTCCCGGCGTACTGGGTGTTGCCGAGCTGGATCAGGCCGTCACGGATCTGGTCGATCTCCTTGGCCATGGCATCCAGGGACTCCTGCGGAAGCGCGCCGTTGCCGGCAGACACGACCAGCTGCCGGACCCGGTCGACCATGTCGGTGGCCT
Source organism: Oryzihumus sp. (assembly GCA_035699865.1). Classification (GTDB taxonomy): domain Bacteria; phylum Actinomycetota; class Actinomycetes; order Actinomycetales; family Dermatophilaceae; genus Oryzihumus. The sequence continues at coordinate 3,146 of DASSPC010000008.1, forward strand.
GGCCCAGCGTGGTGTCGGCGGTGGACAGCCAGGACAGCCCGTTGTCGATGTTGCGGCCGTACTGCGTCGTGCGGGCCTTGTCCGCGCGCAGCTGCATCGCGTTGACGGTGTCGACCGGCGAGTCCGACGGGCGGTTGAGCTTGCGGCCGGAGGACAGCTGCGCCTGGGTGCGCTGCAGCTGTGTCATGTTGGTCTGCAGACCAGCAAGCACGCCGCGGGCCAGCGTCCCCTGCGTCACGCGAAACGACATGTCAGTCCTGCCTTCAGCGGGTCATGTTGATGAGGGTGTCCAGCGTGGAGTCGATGGCGGTGACGAACTTCGCCGCCGCCTCGTAGGAGTGCTGGTAGTTCACGAGGTTGGTCATCTCCTCGTCCAGGCTCACGCCGGACGCAGCCGTGCGCGCGTCCTCGAGCTGGCCGGCGACCGAGGTCTGCAGGTCGGCCTGCCGGTTGGCGCTCTGCGCCTGCACCCCGAGCTGCACCATCAGGCTGCGGTAGGTCGCATCCGGCCCCGGCGGCATGGTGCTGCCTGAACCGGGAACTGCGGGCAGGTTGGCCAGGAGGCCCATGGCGCTGGCGTTGTCGCCGTCGTAGGCAGGCGGCTGCGCCCCTGACGCTGCGACCAGCCGCGGGTCGGTCATCACGGCGGCCATGTCGGCGGCGCCGCTGCCGCCGAAGATCGGGTTGGTTGACTTGGTCGTGGCACCGGACCGGTCATAACCGTTGGCCTGCTGGGTGTTCACGGCCGTCATCACGGACTTCGCGATCCCGTCCAGGGCCGTCAGGTAGCTCGGCAGGGTGGTGTTCACCGCGTCCATGAGGCCCTGCACGCTCCCGCCACCGGTGGCGGCCGAGCCGTCGGCGGCCCACTGCAGCGCCAGCTCGTTCGACGCGCCGGGGGTGTGGTTGGTCGGGCCGGCCACCTGGAGCTGACGGGTGCGGTCACCGCTCACCAGCGGGCTGCCGCCGAGGTTGACGTTGACGACGCCGTCGGCTCCGGCCGTGGCAGTGGCACCGATCGCCTGGCCGAGCTTCATCACCAGCACGTCGCGCTGGTCGGACAGCTCGTTGGCCGGGTTGCCCGCGGTCACAGCCGAGCGGATGGCGGCATTGAGACGGGCGACGTCGGCGGCCATCGAGTTGACGTCGGAGACGGTGGCGACGAGCTGCTCGCGGTTGTCGAGCCACTGCTGGCTCATCCGGCTGCTGAGCTGGTTGAACGTCCCCGCCAGGGTGGCTGCCTGCTGCAGCATCTGCGCGCGCGGCGCGTCAGTCGTCGGGTCGTTGGCGATGTCGTGCCACGACCCCCAGAAGGCCGAGAGCTGCTCCTGGAGACCGTTGTCGCTCGGCTCGCCGAAGGTCGTCTCGATGTCGGCGTAGGTCTGCTTGACCGTGCTCAGGTGTGACAGGTCGCCCTGCGCGGAGAGCGCCCGCGCCTCGGCGAACTCGTCGCGGATCCGGGTGATGCCGGTGATGACGACGCCGTCCGCGGGGCTCGTGCTCCGCGACCACATGGCCGGCACCACCGACCCACCCGCCGCGACCTGCTCGATCCGCTGTCGCGAGTAGCCGGCGGTGTTGGCGTTGCTGATGTTCTGGCCGGTCACGTCCAACGCCCGCTGAGCCGCCGACAACGCGCGCGCACCCAGACCGAGGCTGGAGAAGCCTGACATCACACCCACCTTGTCGCCGACCGAAGGACCCTGCCCATTCCTATCGGCTCCGCGGGTGCCCACCTGAGCCGGTCAGACCATCTGGTCGAGGTATGCCGGCCTGTCGCCTTGGTCGCCCGCCATCCGGTTCGCCAGCGCGAGCTGGCGCCCCGCTCCGGCGAGCTGTCCGGCGACCCGGTCACCCAGCTGCCCGGCGCGCAGGAGCAGCTGGCCGGCCCGCTCGCTGACCTCCAGGGGCATCGGCCCCAGGCCGGCGGGCGGGGTGAAGGCCACGAGCTCGGCAGACGGGTCCTCGT
>DASSPC010000009.1:0-4970 GCA_035699865.1 Oryzihumus sp.
GGGCCGGATCTGGTCCGGCCCGCCCCACTCCTGTCGCGTGCTCACGCTCACGCGGTGTCGATGTATGAAGTCCGCAGGTACTCGTGGACCGCGTCCTCCGGCACCCGGAAAGAACGACCCACGCGGACCGCGGGCAGCTCACCGCCGTGGACCAGGCGGTAGACGGTCATCTTCGACACGCGCATGATCGAGGCGACCTCGGCGACGGTCAGGAACCGCACCTCGGAGAGCTGGCGCTCAGTAGCCATCGTGGACCTCGATCCTCGGGACGGGGCGATGCCGCCGCCCGGCTCGCCGGCGACCCTTCCCGTCAATGCACCAGTCACGATAGGGGCTGGTGTGACTCGTGGGAAGCGACTTGGAGCGTATATCCGGCGTTTGTCCACCCGACACGCCGGGTATGACCCGTTATGTTGCGCGCCTCGCCCCACCGGTGCCCCATCCGGGGCCTCCCGGCGAGCAGGCGCGGGCGGCTCAGTCGAACCAGACGTCGAGCCCGTGGAGCGGGAAGACCGCCTTGCGGGTGGCCATGACGGCCTGGTCCACCGGGTCCTCCGGGTCGTAGCCGACCTCCCACGAGCGCCACCACATCACGCCACCCTCGGCGACCCCGTCCCCCATCCGCTGCGGTGCGACGCGGGCGTACTCCATCCGGATGTGCTCCCGCCAGTCCTCGGGCACGTCGGCGTCCAGCGGGACCGGCTGGTGGGCGGCGATCGCGGTCAGGTGGGTCCACGCGCGCGGCACGACGTCGACGAGCTCATAGCCCCCGCCGCCGAGGGCGACCCACCGGCCGTCGCACTCGGAGTGGGCCAGCCGGTGCAGGCTCTCGTAGGAGGTGCGCTGGGCGTCCACGGACAGGGCGAGGTGGGCCAGGGGGTCCAGGAAGTGGGAGTCGCACCCGTGCTGGCTGACCAGCACCTGCGGCCGGAACGCCCGCAGCAGGGGCGGGACCACGGCATGGAAGGCCCGCAGCCAGGCGGCGTCGCCGGTGCCCGGCGGCAGCGCGACGTTGACCGCCGAGCCCTCCGCGTCGGGGCCGCCGATGTCGCCGGGGAAGCCGGTGCCGGGGAAGAGCATCCGGCCGCTCTCGTGCAGCGAGACCGTCATGACCCGGGGGTCGTCCCAGAAGATCCGCTCGACCCCGTCGCCGTGGTGGACGTCGACGTCGACGTAGGCGACCCGCTCCGCGCCGTGGTCGAGCAGCCACTGGATGGCGATGGCGGCGTCGTTGTAGATGCAGAACCCGGACGCGTTGCCGCGCATGGCGTGGTGCAGCCCGCCGCAGAAGTTCACCCCGTGCTCGGTCTCGCCACGCCACACGGCGCGGGCGATGTCGACCGATCCGGCCGCCACACGGGCGCTGCTCTCGTGCATCCCGGTGAACGCCGGGTCGTCCTCGGTGCCCAGGCCCCGGGAGAGGTCCGCCGAGCGCGGGTCGGCGGAGGCCTGCCGCACCGCGGCGACGTAGTCGGCGTCGTGCACGGTGAGCAGCAGGTCGTCGTCGGGGACGGGCGGGTTGACCACCTCCACGTCGGGGCGGGAGAACAGGCCGAACGCGTCACAGAGCCGCGCGGTCAGGTCCAGGCGCAGCGGGTTCATGGGGTGGGAGGCGCCGAAGTCGTATGCCGTGAAACTCTGGTCCCAGATCACGCGCGCCTGTGTGGGCATGACTGGCACGCTACCGGGCGCACGCCCCCTGCGGGGGTGTGCGTCGCATCACCGAGACGCACGCGGAGGACCCCCGATGGCGAGGAACCGGCTGTACGACGAGGACGTCGTGGTCATCGGCCTGGGCCGGTTCGGCGCCTCCGCCGCGATGGAGCTGCACCGGCTCGGCCACAAGGTCCTCGCGGTCGAGAAGGACCCGGCGATCGCGGAGCAGTTCGTCGGCAAGGTCGGCAAGGTCGTCGTCGGCGACGCCTCCCACCCCTCGGCGATCGAGTCCACCCGCGCCGGCAGCTTCCGGATCGCGGTCGTCGGCATCGGCACCTCGATCGAGGCCTCGATCCTGGCCGCGAGCAACCTCGTCGACGCCGGGGTGCCCTCGGTGTGGGCCAAGGCGGTCTCCCCCGAGCACAAGCGGATCCTGGAGCGCATCGGCGTGCACCACGTCATCCGCCCCGAGGCCGACTCGGGCCGGCGCGTGGCCCACCTGGTCAACGGCAAGCTGCTGGACTACATCGAGTTCGACGACGGCTACGCGATCGTCAAGATGGCCCCGCCGCGTGAGACGGTCGGCTTCACGCTGGCGCAGAGCCAGATCCGCAGCAAGTACGGCGTCACCGTCGTCGGGGTCAAGGCGCCCGGTGAGGACTTCACCCACGCCGTCCCCGAGACCAAGGTGACCGCCCACCACACGCTCATCGTCAGCGGCCCCACCGAGCTGCTCGAGCGCCTCGCCTCGCGTCCCTGACGCGAGCCGCCCCGGTAGGCCGGCCACCCGGCATACCGGGCAGGCTCACCGCATCATCGTGCTGGGGACCGCCCCGGGGTCGGCACCGAGGGGCAGCACCATGGCCATCTCCTCGGCGCCCTCCTCCTCGCTGACCACCCGCATCGGGCGACGGTAGTCGGTGGTGCGGAAGCCGAAGCTGCTGGCGAACGCCACCCCCCGGCCGTTGTCGGTGCCGACCCAGTAGACGAGGTGGGCCTTGCCCTCGGCCCGGGCCTGGTCGGCGCCGGCCTGGACCAGCTTCCACGCCACCCCGGAGCCGCGGTGCTGGGGCGCGACCCACAGGCCGAACAGCTCGGCGACGTCCTCGCGCTGCTCCGAGGAGGACCCCACGCTCACGACGCCGATGACCGTGCCCTCGCGCTCGGCGAGGATGCGGCTCGAGCGGCGCATCCGCTGCCGCCAGAAGTCCTCGTCGTAGCCGGACTCCTCGGCGTGGGTGGCGACGAACGCCTCGGGCGACTCCTCCAGGGCGGCCAGGCGGACCTGGCGGTAGTCCTGCCACTCGTCTTCGCTGAGGGTGCGCACGGCGATGTCCGACATGACGTCACGATCCCATGGACTCGCCCGGCACGCGACGGGTGGCGACCCGGAGTTCACCGTCAACTCCCCTGCCGTTCATGGGTTACCGGCCGTGCGTCACAGGGGGCAGGCCATCTCGATCTCGCGGACCTCCGGGTCGTGCGGGTAGGGCTCGGTGCGCCCGGTGGCGGCGAAGCCGAGCCGCTCGTAGAGACGGCGGGCGCGCGTGTTGGTGTCGACGACGTGCAGCAGGACGCGGGCCTTGCCGCGCTCGCGGGCCCGCTCCAGCGCCGCCTGGACGAGCTGGTCACCCACGGAGCGCCCGCGCACGCTGGGGTCGACCCACATGCCGAAGATGCTGACGTCACCGGGGTGCTGGGCATTGCGGTCGGACAGGCACACCGAGCCGACCGGGTCGCCGCCGCACCAGGCCAGCCAGTACTCCGCGTTGGCGACGCGCTCGCGCCAGCCGTCGTCGTCGATGGTCAGGGCGTCGGAGTGGGTGGAGCCGAACGCCCACGGGGCGTCCAGCAGCATGGCGAGCCGCACCTCGCGGTAGGCGCGCCAGTCCGCCGGTGTGACGGGGCGAACCTCGATGGTGGTCATGCCGCAGGCTCGCACGGGCGGTGCGCGGCGGGCGAACGAGTTTTGGCGCCGAGGACCGGGCGGCGGCCGGGTCAGTCGTTGCCGGAGGCGAGCTCGGCCGACCGCGCCGCGGCGGCCTCCATCGCGGTGAGGAACGCGGCCCGCACCTTGTGGTCGTCGAGCTGGCGCAGCGCCGCCATCGTCGTGCCGCCGGGGCTGGAGACCTGCTCGCGCAGCACCGTGGGGTGCTGGCCGGTCTCCTTGAGCATGGTCGCCGCGCCGTACAGCGTCTGGACGACGAGCTCGGTGGAGGTGCTGCGGGGCATCCCCAGCAGCACGCCGGCCTCGATCATCGCCTCGACCACGTAGAAGATGTACGCCGGCCCGGACCCGCTGATCGCGGTGACCGCGTCCTGGTGCTTCTCGGGGACGCGCAGCACCTTGCCGCACGAGCGCAGCAGCTGCTCGGCCTCGGCCAGGTGCGCCTCGTCGCAGTGGCTGCCGGCGCTGATGGCCGCCATGCCCTGGTCGACCAGCGCCGGGGTGTTGGGCATGACCCGGACCACCGGCGTGCCCTCGGGCAGCCGTTCCTGCAGGTAGGCCGTGGTGATCCCGGCGGCCAGGCTGACGACCAGGCTCCCCGGCGTCAGGTGGTCACGGATCTCCTCCAGCAGACCGCTCATGTCCTGTGGCTTGACCACGAGGACGAGGGTGTCGGCGGCTGCGGCGGCGTCGGCGTTGCTCATGCTGCGCACGCCGTACCTGGCCCGCAGCTCGGCGGCCCGGTCCTCCCGGCGCTCGGTGACGATGATGTCCCCGGCGTCGCGGCCGGCGCGGACCAGCCCGGACAGCAGGGTCTCGCCCATGACCCCTGCACCGAAGATCGCGACCGTGCCCATGCCGTCCTCCCTCGTCCGCCGGCTGGCGCCGGCGCCCCGGGTTCCGCCCCGGGCGCCGACTGCCCGCGTCAGCCCTTGGTGGCCAAGCCTCGCAGGAAGAACATCGTGTTGGCGGGGCGTTCCGCCATCCGGCGCATGAGGTAGCCGTACCACTCCTCGCCGTAGGGGATGTAGACGCGCATCTGGTCACCCCGGTCGGCGATGCGGCGCTGCTCCTCGGGGCGGATGCCGTAGAGCATCTGGTACTCGAAGGAGTCGGCCGAGCGGCCGTGCTTGGCGGCGAGCGCGCCCGCGATCTCGACCAGGCGCGGGTCGTGGCTGGCCACCATCGGGTAGCCCTCGCCGCCCATGAGCACCTTCAGGCAGCGGACGTAGGACCTGTCCACGTCCTCCTTGGCCTGGAAGGCGACCGACTCGGGCTCCTTGTAGGCGCCCTTGCAGAGGCGGACCCGGCTGCCGGCGGAGGCCAGGTCGCGGCAGTCGGCCTCGGTGCGGTGCAGGTAGGCCTG
>DASSPC010000010.1:0-2959 GCA_035699865.1 Oryzihumus sp.
CATCACGCCCGGCAGGTCGCAGAAGCGCACATCGACGAACTTGACGTCCTCGTCCTTGATGAACTTGAGGACCTCGTCAGCGTTGCTGAACATCCAACCTCCTGTGGTGGGGCGGGCACGATCGCCGGCCCGGGTGGGTCGCGTACGACCTTAGCCCCCCGGGATTTCCCGACCATGACCCGAATGTTTCCCCGGTGTTACGGACGGGCCACCCGCGCGGCCCACGACGTGACCGACGTAACCTGTCTCCCGTGGTGGACCGCAAGGACGTCGGCTCGTGGATCGAGGGCCCGCGCGCAGCACGCGCCGGCGAAGGCACCTACCCCGGGCAGCGCCTCGGCCTGCCCGAGCACGGGCCGGGCTCCGTCGCGCGGTTCGGCCGGCGGCTGGTTGCGATCTTCATCGACTGGACGCTCTGCCAGCTCGTGGCCGTCGCCTTCCTCGGCGGGGAGTTCGGCCGCGGCGGAGCCGGTGGGCTGCTGCCCCTGGCCGTGTTCTTCGCCGAGAACGTCACGCTCGTCGGCACGGTCGGGTTCACCGTGGGCCACCGCATCATGGGCCTGCGCGTCGTCCGGCTCGGCGGGGCGCCGGCCGGCCCGGTGCCCGGCCTGGTCCGCAGCCTGCTGCTGGCGATCGCCGTCCCGGCCCTGATCTGGGACAAGGACGAGCGCGGGCTGCACGACAAGGCCGCCGGCACCGTCATCATCCGTACCCGCTGAGGTGGGCTCGCGGCGGAGGTGAGCACCCGGCATACCTCGCGACACCGTTCGCCCCGGTATGCCGTGGGTCGCCTCGGCGTCCAGGCCCGCCACCCACACGCATCCGGACACGCCTCAGCCCGCGTTTCCTGCCCCGGACGGGACGGAAACGCGGGCTGAGAGGTGTTCGGTCGGAAGAGTCAGCGGCCGCGCATCGCCTTGCGGTCCATGCGCACCCGGTTCGGGTCGACGCCGGCGGGGATCGGCGGGCGGGCGCCGCCGAGGGCCTTGAGCCGCTTGTTGACCTGCGCCGCCTCCTCCTTGGTCAGGACTGGCTTGAGCTTCTGCACCTTGCCGGCGAGCTTGCGCACGGACACCTCGCCCTCGGACTCGCCGTCGCCGATGCGCAGCACCGTCACCGGCACGCCGGGCAGGATGCGGGCGACCTTCTTGCGCTCGGACTCCAGCAGGCGGGAGGCGCGGGCGGACGGGCCCTCACCCACGAGGACGACGCCGGGACGGCCGGTGGCGCGGAACACCATCGCGGCCGAGGCCAGGTCGCCGGGCCGCACGGCCTCGGCAGCCACGGGCTGCTGGTCGTAGTACCACCCGCGGCGCAGGGCCGACAGGGCGGCGCCGGCGGCACCGGGCTGGCCCTCGATCGAGCGGTAGGCGGCCCGCTCGGCGCGGCGGCTCATGACCAGCATGGCCGCGAGGACACCGAACATCAGGCCGAGGAAACCGGCGTAGAACGGGTGCCCCACGACGAGGCCGACGACGACGCCGACCAGCGTGACGCCGAGCAGCGCCAGCAGCATCCACCAGCCGATGGCGGGGTCGACCGCGCGGGCGGTCGTGAAGATCTGGCGCATCTGGGCGATGCGGCCGGCCTTCTCGGGCACGGCTGACTGGGGTGAATCCTTGCGGGCCATGGTGTCCAGACTACCGGTCAGGAGGCGCTGCCGAGAGCACGCGCGACCAGCGACGCGGCCTCCTGGCGGGCGGGGGAGGAGGCGGCCTCGGCCAGGTGCGACAGGTGCGCCGGCACCTCGCGGCCCCACTTCCTCATGGCCTGCGCCCACAGGCGGCCGGCCCGGTAGGAGCTGCGCACCAGCGGCCCGGCCATGACGCCCTTGAAGCCCATCTCCTCGGCGACCTCGCTCCAGTGCACGAACTCCTCGGGCTTGACCCACCGGTCGATCGGGTGGTGCAGCTTGGAGGGGCGCAGGTACTGCGTGATGGTGAGGATGTCGCAGCCGGCGTCGTGCAGGTCGCGGATCGCCTGCTCGATCTCGTGGTCCTCCTCGCCCATGCCCAGGATGAGGTTGGACTTGGTCACCAGCTCGGCCTCGCGGGCCATCGAGAGCACCTTGAGCGACTTCTCGTAGGTGAACGCGGGGCGGATTGTGCGGAAGATGCGCGGCACGGTCTCGAGGTTGTGCGCGAACACCTCGGGCCGGGCGTCGAACACCTGGCCGACCAGCTCGGGCCGGGCGCCGAAGTCGGGCGGCAGGATCTCGACCCCGGTGTTCGGGTTGAGCGCGTGGATCTGGCGGATCGTCTCGGCGTAGAGGCCGGCGGCGCCGTCGGGCTGGTCGTCGCGGGCGACGCCGGTGACGGTGGAGTAGCGCAGGCCCATCTGGCGCACCGACTCGGCGACGCGACGCGGCTCGTCGAGGTCGAGGGCGGTGGGACGCCCGGTGGCGATGTCGCAGAAGTCGCAGCGCCGGGTGCAGACGTCACCACCGATGAGGAAGGTGGCCTCCTTGTCCTCCCAGCACTCGAAGATGTTGGGGCAGCCGGCCTCCTGACAGACGGTGTGCAGCCCCTCGCTCTTCACCATCGAGTGCAGTGCGGTGTACTCCGGCCCCATCTTGGCGGTGGTGCGGATCCACTCCGGCTTGCGCTCGATCGGCGTCTCGGCGTTGCGCGCCTCGACGCGCAGCATGCGGCGACCCTCAGGTGCGACGGTCACAAACGGCTCCCTTGCCAGTCAGAAGTAGGCGGGCGTGCGGTAGCACACCCGGACCGCCCTCCAGACTACGCGCCGCCGCCGACGCCCCCCGCACCCGCCGGGTCCCCGCGCGGAGCACCGGTATGCCGTGCGCCTCCTGGCCGTCCCGGTCACCTCGGTGCGTCGCCTCACGCACCCACGGTGTCGACCGCGCGGACCGGGGCACACGGCATACCGGTGGGTCTCACCGGGCCGTGTAGCCGCCGTCGATGTAGAGCTCGGAGCCGGTGACGTAGCTGGCGTCGTC
>DASSPC010000011.1:0-7994 GCA_035699865.1 Oryzihumus sp.
CGGCCCTGCAGGAACGCCACGACCTTCTCGGCGTTGTCGCAGTGCCGGTCCATGCGCACCGCGAGGGTCTTCAGCCCGCGCAGCACCAGCCAGGCGTCGAACGGCCCGGCGACGGCGCCCATCGAGTTCTGGTGGAAGGCGATCCGGTCGGCGGCGTCCTCGAAGCCGGGCACGGTCACGGACTCGGCGACGACGACCGCGCCGCCGACGACGTCGCTGTGCCCGCCGCAGTACTTCGTCGTGGAGTGCATGACGATGTCGGCGCCGAGCGAGAGCGGCTGCTGCAGGTAGGGCGTGGCGAAGGTGTTGTCGACCGCGAGCAGCGCCCCGGCCTCGTGGGCCACCTCGGCCAGCGCGGCGATGTCGGCGATGCCCAGCAGCGGGTTGGTCGGGGTCTCGACCCACACGATCTTCGTCTGGCCGGGGCGGATCGCCGCCCGCACGGCCTCGACGTCGTGGATCGAGGTGATGGTGTGCTCCACGCCCCAGGGGCGGGCGACCTTGTTGAACAGGCGGTAGGTGCCGCCGTAGGCGTCGCTCGGCACGACCACGTGGTCGCCGGGGGTGAGCAGCGAGCGGATGACCGTGTCCTGCCCCGCCAGGCCGGAGGCGAACGCGAAGCCGCGGACGCCCCCCTCCAGGGCGGCCAGGCACTCCTCGAGCGCGGTGCGGGTCGGGTTGGCGGAGCGGCTGTACTCGTAGCCGCCGCGCAGGCCGCCGACGCCGTCCTGCTTGTAGGTGGAGACCTGGTAGATCGCCGGCACGACCGCGCCGGTCTGGGGGTCGGGCTCCTGCCCCGCATGGATGGCGCGGGTGGAGAAGCCGGTGTCGCTGTGCTCGGTCATGCGGGCCAGCCTAACGGCCGGCTCCCTCCTCCCGAGGCCCCGGCCGGGTCCCTCAGAGCCGCTTCTTCCACTCGGTCACGTAGCCCGTCGCGGCGAACCCGAGGGCCCTGTTGACCCGCAGCATGGGCTCGTTGGACGCGGCGTTGAACGTCACCACCCACCGCACCTGCGGCAGCTCGGTGTGCAGCGCCCGCAGGTTCGCGGCCTTGAGGGCCAGGCCGAGGCCGTGCCCACGGTGCTCGCGCAGCACGAGGGTGTCCTGCTGGTACGCGCGGTCCGGCGTCGAGGCCGACACGGCGAGGTCGGTGTAGCCCACCAACCTGCCGCTGGCCAGCTCGCGCGCGACCGAGCTGGCGAAACGGCGGCCCATCGCGGACATCCGCTCGTAGTAGCGTCGCACCCGGTCGGCGTCCCAGTCCTCCTCCTCGTACTCGGTCTCCCCCAGCGGCGCGTCGGTGCTCATCCGCCGGGACAGGTGAGCCCGGTCCTCCAGCCACTCCTGCGGCACCGCGTCCCAGACCGTCTCCACCCGGTATGCCGCGTGAACCGGTGCGCCCTCGTCGCGCCAGTCCGCGAGGGCGAGCTCGGAGCGCAGGCCGCGCTGCGCCACGGCATACCCGTGCCTGGTGGCGAAGGCGGCCGCCGGGCCGCCGGACTCCTCCGGGGACACCGACCAGTCCTGGACGAGGGTGCGGCCGAGGTCGCCGGCGATGGCCTCGGCCCGCGCCAGCAGCGCGCTGCCGATCCCACGACGCTGGTGGGCGGGGTGGACCGAGAGCCACACGTTGACGCCCTCGAGGTTGTCGCGGGTCGCAGCGATCACCTGGACCGCGCCGACGACCCGGCCCTGCCTGTCGAGGGCGGCCACCGACCGGCGAACGCGCTCGGGCGCCCGCTGGAACTCCCTGATCTCCTCGGCCGACCACGAGGTGGCCCGGTCACCCCACAGGGCACGCTCGGCAGCGGCGTGCACCTCCATCCAGGCCCGGAACACCGTGTCCTGCGTCGGGTCCAGCGGGTCGACGTCGATGAGCTCGGTCATGGCCCCACCCAACCGGTGGCCGGCGATCTGCGGCAAGGCATTTGCTCGCGACACAGGTTCGTCCCACGACGCATGGCGTGGGGCTGTGCGTGGTGGGACGAAGCCGTGCGTCGAGCCGGGAGGTCAGGCCGCCGGCGAGATGTCGAACTCCTCCGCGGCCAGCAGCGGCCGCAGGGACGCCTCGACCTCGGCGGTGGCGAAGCCGCGGCGCACCACGTCGTCCCCGAGGGCGTTGCCGAGGGCGGCCATGACCATCGACTGGTCCAGCGAGAGGTAGCAGTCGGCGAGCCGGCCGGAGTGCACCGCGACCGCGTCGAGGAAGCCGCCGGGGCCGTAGGCGCCGAGGCCCTCCTCGAGGTGGCGCAGGTTGGCCACCACCGCCTCGGGCTCGTAGCGCAGCGCGAGGAACGCCGCGTGCGGGGTGACGACGCCGTCGCCCCAGGTCCCGGCCTGCGCCAGGGTGCGCTCCATGTCCGAGGGGTAGCCGCCGAAGGTCAGCCCGATCGGCTCGACCCCCCACTCGCTGTAGCCTCCGCCGGGGATGCTCGCCGGGGAGAACCCCCACGCCCCGTAGCCGGCCTCGCCCATCCCGAACTCGCGCTGGGCGCGCACGGTGAGCCGGTGGTTGGCCCCGAAGGAGGCCGGCGCCCAGACGTCCTCGGGCACGAGCAGGTCGGGCATGAGCTCCTCGAACATCGACCCGCCCCAGGTGGCGACGACCCGCACGCCCCGGTGCTCGCGCGTGCGCCGGTGCATCGCGGCGTAGTGCTCCGGCGGCACCTGCCCGTGCACGATGCCGACATAGCTGGCGATCCGCGGCTCGGACATCAGCGGCCCGTACCAGTGCGGGGTGTAGAAGACGTCGGGGCCGCGGCCGTGGTGGTTGCCCACGACGTGCTCCGCCTCGCCCGGGGGCTCGTCCCAGAAGCCGCCGCGCAGCAGCCCACCCGGTATGCCGTGTGCCTGGGCTTCCGGGTCGTGGAAGGAGCCGAAGTCCATCGACCGCGCGAGCGCCCGGGCCGTGTCGGCGACCGCGGGCTCGGCGTTCGCGGCGACGAGCAGGCCGGCCGCCAGCCAGCCGTTGTCGACGCTGGACAGGAACGGGTGGATCACGTCGCCACCGGGAAAGGCACGCATCACCTCACCGGTGGTGATGGCGTACCAGTTGTAGAACATGCCGCTGGGCTCGTGCCGGCGCACCGTCGTGAGGGTGTCGACCGCGCGGACGACCCGGTCGCGGCACTCGTCCGCCCCGACGATGCCGAGCTCGCGTGCCGCGACCGTGCTCCACAGGTAGCCGCCGATGTTGGTCGGCGAGGTGTTGAGGCTGCGCGAGGCGGGGTCCAGGTCGCCGTCGATGCGGTCGGCCGGCAGCCCGGTGCCCTCGTCGGTCATGGCGACCAGCGAGCGCCAGGTGTCTGCCGCCCACCGCCTCAGGGTCGCGTCCTGGGCGTCGTCGCGGGCGTCGGTCACGGGTCCTCCGGGTGCGTCGTGTGGGGGGTCAGGGGGGACTGTCCTTGCCACGGACCGCGGTCGTGCGGTCCCAGTGACAGCCGCAGGAGCCACGCAGCACGACCCGGCTGGGCAGCGGCTCGGGGTCGGGCCGGTCCGCCAGCGCGGGGTCGTTGACGAGGCGGTGCAGGTGGGTGGCGGCGAGCCGGCCGAGCTCGTGCATCGGCTGGCGCACCGTGCTCAGCCCCATGTAGCGGGCGGTCATGATGTCGTCCCAACCGGTCAACGCCAGGTCGTGCGGCACCCGCACACCCTGCGCGTTGAGCATCACCATCAGGCCCAGCGCCAGCTCGTCGTTGGCGCAGACGACCGCGTCCACGCGGGACCCCAGCCGGCGCAGCTCGGCGGCGACGTCCGCGGCATACCGCTCGTCCAGGATCGCCGGGATCGGGGGCGCGGCCTCGGCCATCCCCCGCTCCTCCAGCGCCGCGCGGAACCCGGCGTAGCGGCGACGGACGTCCGGGGATCCCTGCGGGTCGCCGACGAACACCAGCCGTTGCCGGCCGTGGTCGAGCAGGTGACGCGCGAGCTCCGTTGCGGCGTGGAGGTTCTCGGCAGTGACCGTCGGGCAGCCGCGCACCGGCTCACGGGCCAGGAGCACCGTGGGGATCTTGCGCCGGATCGTCGTGACCGCGGCGTCGGGCAGGGTCGACTGGGCGATGACCAGGCCGTCGACGCGAGCGGTGAGGTCACGGACGGTGCGGCGCATGTCGCTGCGGTTGGCCGTGACGACCACGACGACGCTCTGGCCGTAGTGCGCGGCGGCGGACTCGTAGCCCATGAGCACCGCCGAGTAGTAGGGACCGCTGAGCTCGGGCAGCACCAGGCCGTGCGCCTCGTGCCGGTTGGCGGGCAGGGCCCGGCCGGCCCGCAGCGGCACGTAGTCGAGCTCGGCTGCGGCGCGCAGCACCTTGCTGCGGGTCTCGGCCGACGCCGGCCGCGAGCCCTGCAGCACGCGCGACACCGTGGCGATGGACACCCCGGCCCGCTCGGCCACCGTGTAGATCGTGACCGGCTCGCCGTCCCTGTACGCCATGCCTTCTCCTCCTGCGAAGCGAGGCCACTGTGCCTCCCCCTGCGCGGGCAGTCCAGCATGGTCGTCAAGGCTCATGGCACCAGGGTGTCGGCGAACGGGTTGGGCACGGCGGCGAGCAGGGTGCGGGTGTAGTCGTCGGCGGGGTCGCGGATCACCTGCAGGGCGGGGCCCTGCTCCACCACGCGTCCGCCGTTGAGCACGAGCACCTCGTCGGCGATCATCCGGGCGCTGAGCAGGTCGTGGGTGATGTAGAGGACGCCCACCCCCGAGTCGTGCACGAGGGACTGCAACAGCTCCAGCACCTCGGCCCGGATCGAGACGTCCAGGCTGGACACGGGCTCGTCGGCGACGATCAGCCTCGGCTGCGCCGCCAGGGCACGGGCGATGACCACGCGCTGGCGCTGGCCGCCGGACAGCTCGTAGGGGTAGCGCCCGAGGAACCGGCTCGACGGGGTCAGCGCGACCCGCTCCAGCAGGTGGCCCGCCTCCTCGCGCGCCTGCGCCGCGGACATGCCACGGAAGTTGCGCAGCGGGCGGGTCAGGGCGTACTCGAGGGTCTTGGTCGGGTTGAGCGAGGAGTAGGGGTCCTGGAAGACCATCTGCACCTGGCGGCGGTAGTCGCGAAGACCCTTGCCCCGCAAGGACTCCACGGCAACCTCGGGTCCGTCCTCGGGCTGGAAGCGGATCCGGCCGGCCGTGGGCCGCTCGACCGCGGTGATCATCCGGGCCAGGGTCGTCTTGCCGCTGCCGCTCTGGCCGACCAGCGCCGTCACCTCCCCCGGGCGCAGCCCGAAGGAGACGTCGGTGACCGCCTCGACCCGGCTGCGCCGCAGGCCGTGGCGCCGCTCGAAGACCCGGCTGACGCCCTCGACCCGCAGGAACGGCTCGCGGTCCAGGACGCGCGCGGTCTCCTCCTGCGTCTTGACGAACTCCGGCCCGGCGAACCCGACGGTGCGCGGCGGCAGCGCGAGGCCATCGGGGTTGCCGGTGCGCTGCAGCCGGGCGACGTGGCAGGCGGCCAGGCCGCCGTCGATCGGCTCCAGCTCGGGCGCCTGCTCGCCGCACAACGCGATCCGCTCGGGGCAGCGCGGGGCGAACGAGCAGCCGTGCTGCACCTGGGTCAGGTCCGGCGGACGCCCGGGCACGTAGGTGATCCGGATGGTCTCCTCGCGCGGGTCGGCGTAGGAGCCCAGGAGGCCCTTGGAGTAGGGATGCAGCGGGTCGCGCAGCAGCCCCTGGGCGGTGTGCGACTCGACCAGGCGTCCGGCATACATCACCAGGATCCGGTCGGACAGGTCGACCACCGTGCCGATGTCGTGGCTGATGAACAGCACCGCGAACTGCTGCTCCCGCTGCAGCCGGCGGATGTTGTCCAGGATCGAGCGCTGCACCACGACGTCCAGGCCGGTGGTCGGCTCGTCGAGGAGGACGAAGCGGGGCCGGTTGGCCAGCGCCAGCGCCAGGTTGACCCGCTGCTTCATGCCGCCGGACAGCTCGTGCGGGTGGGCGCTGATGAAGCGCGGGTCGATCATGACCATCTCGAACAGCTCGCGCACCCGCTCGGTCACGGCGGCGCCGCGCAGGTCGGTGTGCGCCTCGATCGCGTCGCGGAACTGCCCCTCGATGCGCACCACGGGGTTGAGCGAGTTCATGCTGCTCTGGAAGACCGTGGCGATGTCGCGCCAGCGGTGGGCGCGCAGCTCGCCCTCGGGCAGGTCGGTGATGTCCTTGCCGTCGAAGCGGATGCTGCCCCCGCTGATCCGCCCGGGGCGCTCGGTCAGCCGCAGCAGGGCCGTGCCCAGGGTGGACTTGCCGCTGCCCGACTCCCCGATGAGGCCGACGAACTCGCCCTCGCCGACGTCGAAGCTGACCCGGTCGACCGCAGTGAGCGGGCGGTGCAGCCTGGGCTCGTAGCGGACCGACAGGTCGCGAACCTCGAGCAGGGCCATGGTCACTCCTCCCTCAGGTGGGGGTTGCTCAGGAGGTCGACGCCGAAGTTGATGAACGTCAGCGAGGTGATCAGCAGCGCCAGGGTCAGGCCCGGCACGAGCACCCAGATCCACAGGCCCTGCGCCACGGCGCCCTGGGCGTTGGCCTGGTAGAGCATGGTTCCCCAGGAGATCGAGGACGGGTCACCCAGACCGAGGAACGACAGTCCCGCCTCGGCCCCGATGGCGCCGGTCGCGGCGCCGACGAAGCCGGCCGCCACGAGGGAGGTCATGCTCGGCATGATCTCCCGGAAGACGATCCGGAACGTGCTCTCCCCGGAGAACTTCGCCGCGGTGACGAAGTCGCGGTTGCGCAGCGTGATGATCTGCGAGCGCTTGGCCCGGGCGTGCCCGGCCCACGAGGTGATGCCGATGACGAACACCAGCAGCGGCAGGCCGCGCACGTCGGAGTAGGCGACCAGCACGATCATCAGCGGCAGCACCGGCACGACCAGCGCGACGTTGGTGACGAAGGAGAGCAGGTCGTCCACGACCGTGCCCTCCTTGTAGCCGGACACCAGGCCCACCACGAGCGCGATGGCGGTGGCGAACAGGCCACCGAAGAGCCCGACGAGCAGCGAGGTCCGGCTGCCGTAGACGAGCTGGGAGAAGATGTCGCCGCCCTGGGTCGTGGTGCCCAGCGGGTGCGCCGCCGACGGGGGCAGCAGCGCCTCGAAGTCGGTGCGGGCACCGTCGTAGGGCGCGATCACCGGCGCGAGGACGGCCACGAGGACGAAGAACCCCAGCAGCACGATGCCGACACGGGCCTTGCGGTTGCCCCAGACCAGGGCGTACCAGCGTGGTGGCGTGGTCGAGGCCTCCTCGAGCGGGGCCTCGACCGGCAGGTCGGCCCGGTCGGTGGGCTGGACGACTCCGGTGCTCATTGGCCCGCCTTCCTGGCGCGCGGGTCGAGCACGCCGTAGAGCAGGTCGGCGACCAGGTTGGCCACGAGGACACCGACGATGATGAACAGCAGCAATGCCTGCAGCAGCGGGAAGTCCCGGTTGCCGACCGCCTCGCCCATGAGCCGGCCCATCCCGGGGTAGTCGAAGATCGTCTCCACGAGGATCGAGCCGCCGAGCACGCCGCCGAGGGCGATGGCGAAGCCGGTGACGCTGGGCAGCAGGGCGTTGCGGGCGGCGTACCGCAGGGCGACCACCCGGTCGGGCAGGCCCTTGGCGCGGGCCAGCCGGATGTAGTCCTCCCCGAGGTTCATCACCATGGTGTTGCGCATGCCGAGGATCCAGCCGATCGGTGCGGTGACCAGCAGCGAGGCGGCGGGCAGCAGGGAGTGCAGGGCCGCGTCGCCGAGGAAGCCGAGGTTCCACCCCGGCATCGAGTCCTCGTAGCCGCCGGAGGTCGGGAACCAGCCGAGGGTGTAGCCGAAGGCGAACAGCAGCAGCAGCGCGATCCAGAAGCCGGGCAGCGTTCCGACGAACGTCGAGCCGAGGGTGACCAGGCTGTCGAAGCGGGTGTTGCGCCGCCAGGCCGCGTAGGCGCCCAGGGTCACGCCGATGACGAAGGCGAGGACCTGGGTCACCCCGACGAGGACGAGCGTCCAGGGCAGCGCC
>DASSPC010000012.1:0-5066 GCA_035699865.1 Oryzihumus sp.
GGGATCACCGAGGCGAAGTACTCGCGGAACAGGTCCTCGTGCTCGCGCAGGCCGGTGTCGGTGTCGACGAAGATGACGCCCTTCTCCTCCAGGTCCTCGCGGATCTGGTGGTAGACGACCTCGGACTCGTACTGCGCGGCGACGCCGGCGATGAGGCGCTGCTTCTCCGCCTCCGGGATGCCGAGCCTGTCGTAGGTGTTCTTGATGTCCTCGGGCAGCTCGTCCCAGGAGGTCGCCTGCTTCTCGGTCGACTTCACGAAGTACTTGATGTTCTGGAAGTCGATGCCGGTCAGGTCCGAGCCCCAGCTCGGCATGGGCTTCTTGTCGAACAGCCGCAGCGACTTCTCGCGGAGCTTGAGCATCCACTCGGGCTCGTTCTTGCGCCCGGAGATGTCGCGCACGACCTCCTCGCTGAGGCCGCGGCGCGCGCTCGCACCGGCGGTGTCGGAGTCGGCCCAGCCGTACTCGTAACGGCCGAGGTCCTTCAGACCGGGGTTGAGCTCTTCAATGTGGGTGCTCATCGAGAGGCCCTTTCATCAGAGGTGGGCGGGGGCGGCCCCGAGGGGCCGGAGGTCGTGCTGGTCAGGGGGATGAACGTCGTGCACACGTGCTCGCCGTGGGCCAGGGTGGCCAGGCGCTGCACGTGCACCCCGAGCAGGCGCGAGAACGCGTCGGTCTCGGCGTCGCAGAAGGCGGGGAACTCGGCGGCGACGTGCTGGACGGGGCAGTGCCCCTGGCACAGCTGCACGCCGGCGAGGGGGCTGCCCTGGCCGACCGGCCGGGTCGAGGCAGCGTAGCCGTCGGCGGTCAGCGCCTCGGCGAGGGCCTCCGCCCGGGCGGTGCGGTCCTCGCCCGCGGCGGCGAGCTGGGCGGCATACCGCTGCTCGAGGAGGTCGATCCGCTCGCGCGCGAACGCGGTGACCGCGTCCTCCCCCACCCGGTCGGCGAGGAAGCGCAGGGCGGAGGTGGCCACGTCGTCGTAGTCGTCCTGCAGGGCGTGGTGGCCCGCCTCGGAGAGCACGTAGGAGCGGGCGGGGCGTCCGCGGCCGCGGCCCTTGCCGGCACTGGCCGGCTCGCGCTCGGCGACCATCCCCTGCTCGGCGAGGGCGTCGAGGTGGCGGCGCACCGCGGCGGGGGTCAGGCCGAGCTGCTCGGCGAGCGCCGCGGCGGTCACCGGCCCGTGCTCGGAGACGGCCCGGCGGACGCGGTCGCGCGTGCGCGCCTCGAGGCGGTGGGACGGGGTGGTCCCACACGCCTGGTCCGCTCGGGCGATAAACACAACATGATTGTGACGTAATTCGGGGCCGGACTACTAGTCAGGCTCACCTAACCTGCGGTCGGACAGGGGGTGAGCCGGGTCACCCGGGCGCGCGACCTACACTCGCCCACGTGACCGAAGCCGTGACCGTCCGCGACCTGGTCCGGCAGTTCGGACCCCGCCGCGCCGTCGACGGCATGTCGTGGCGCGCCGCGAGCGGGCAGGTCACCGCCGTGCTCGGCCCCAACGGGGCCGGCAAGACCACGACCATCGAGTGCGCCGAGGGCCTGCAGCGCCCCGACGGCGGCGAGGTCCGCGTCCTGGGGACCGACCCGTGGTCCTCCCCCGCCGGCCACCGCTCCCGGGTCGGGGTGATGCTCCAGGACGGCGGCCTGCCGGGTGGCACCAAGCCGGTGCGCCTGCTGCGCCACCTGGCCTCGCTCTACGCCACCCCCGCCGACGTCGACGGCCTCGTGCAGCGGCTGGGCATCGACGCCTTCAGCGGCACCACGGTGCGCCGGCTCTCCGGCGGCCAGAAGCAGCGGGTGTCCCTCGCCGCCGCCCTGGTCGGCCGTCCCGAGGTGGTCTTCCTCGACGAGCCGACCGCCGGCCTGGACCCGCACGCCCGCCTCGACGTGTGGGACCTCGTGCGGGAGACCCGCGACACCGGCTGCGCGGTCGTGGTCACCACGCACTCCTTCGAGGAGGCCGAGCGCCTGGCCGACCACGTGGTCATCGTCGACCACGGCCGCGCCGTGGCCGAGGGCTCGGTCGCCGAGGTCACCGGGGAGCGCACCCTCGAGGACGTCTACTTCGAGCTGACCCGGGAGGGGTCCCGATGAGCGCGCCGGCGACCCCACGGACCCGCGTCCTCGCCCAGGCCCGGTTCGAGGCGGGCACCCTGCTGCGCAACGGCGAGCAGCTGCTCGTCGCGGTCGTCCTGCCCGCGCTGGCCCTCGTCGGCCTGGCCCTGGCCCACTCCCCCTCACTCGGCCCCGGTCGGCGGATCGACGTGGCGGTGCCCGGAGTGCTGGCCCTGGCGGTCATCTCCACCGCGTTCACCGGACAGGCGATCCAGACCGGCTTCGACCGTCGCTACGGGGTGCTGCGCCTGCTCGGGGTGACCCCGCTCGGCCGCGGTGGGCTGCTGGTGGCCAAGTCGGTCGCGGTGCTCGCCGTCGAGCTGCTGCAGTTCGTCGTGATCGGCGGGCTGGGCCTCGCGCTGGGCTGGCACCCGAGCTGGGTCGGCCTGCTGCCCGCCCTGGTCGTCGCCCTGCTGGGCACCTGGGCGTTCGTGGCCCTGGCGCTGCTGCTGGCGGGCACGGTCCGCGCCGAGGGCGTCCTGGCCATCGCCAACCTCGTCTGGGTCGTCCTGCTGGCACTCGGCGGGGTCATCATCCCGCGCAGCGAGCAGCCCGCCGGCCTGTCCCACCTGGCTGCGGTCCTGCCCTCCAGCGCCCTGGCCGACGGGCTCCGGGACGCGTTCCTGCACGGCCGGCTGGGCGGCATACCGGTCCTGGTCCTGGTCCTGTGGGGCGCGGCCGCGACCGTGGTCGCCGCCCGGACCTTCCGCTGGGGCGACTGAGCCGCACCGCCGAGGTGGCCGCCCCCGCCCGGCGCGCCACTCCCCCGAACGGCGGTGACCCCCGCCTCCGCAGGTCTCTCCGCCTGCGGCTGCGGGGGTCAACCGGGAACCGCTGGGCCCGGGTCCGGCCCGGACGCGCCCCCTGTCGAACACGTCCGGGCCGTCCGGGCCCCTGGTTGGTCGCCGGGCCCCCGTGGCCGCGGGGCGCCCGGCGCGTCTCAGGTCAGCCGCACTCGGCACTCGTGAAGGTGCCGGTGCCGCTGATGCAGTTCTTCACCATGGAGGCGAAGCCCGCGGTGTCCCACGCGTTGAAGAAGTCGGCGTGCAGCGACTGGCCGTCGCTGGTGCCGTGCTCCGCGTCGGAGGAGAGCTCCAGGTCGGTGCCCTTGCCCGTGTAGGGGTAGGAGATCGTCTCGCGCAGCGCGACCATCTTGATCGGGAAGCCGGACGGGCAGCTGCTGCCGACGCGGTAGGCGTAGTTCTTGTTGTCGGTGGTGTCGCCCACCTGGCTCGCCGGATGGTTGGGCTTGACGCCGTTCCAGCACGACGGGAAGTCGATGTGGGCCGTCAAGGTCGACCCCGGCTTGCCGGTGGCGCCGGTGCAGTCGGGGATGCTCGGACCGGGCTGGACGTTCATGTACTGCCCGCAGGTCCAGTCGTGCTTCTCGGCGACCAGGCGGGTGTCGGCCGGGAACGGCTGGCCCTGGCCGAACTCCTTGAAGTCCCAGCTGCGGTAGTACGCGGTGAACGCCTGCGGGGTGAGCGCCTTCTTGGTGGCGGTGTACTGCAGGACCGGGACCCAGTACCCGGCCGTGTCCTTGGGGTTCTCGCAGTTCGTTCCCTTGCCCTGCAGGTCCGACAGGTTCGCGGTGTTGGGGTTGGGCAGGGACAGCCAGGCGTTGTTGCCGAAGAACTGGTGGTTGTGTCCGACCGGAGGCGTCTCGTCGTGGTGGACGATCGGGTCGAACCGCCCGGTGCCCGTGGTCTGCTTGCACTTGATCTTGGCCATCGCCTGGGCCGACTGGGACCGCGACTGCGACGCCAGCGAGGTGACGACCAGCGCCAGCGTGGCCGCCATGATCATCGCGATGACCTGCAGCCTCCGGCTCGGCAGGGCCACCGCGGCATGGCGGGGCATGTGTCTCATGGGTGGGACTCCTCACAGGGGACAGGAGAGGCGGCGGGTGAGCCGCAGTCCCCGAGAGTGCCCAAACCGTGACCTTTGGTCCAGAGACGCGTTGGTTGTCCGGCATTGCGGCGTTTCGGGACCTAGGTCCCGGGGGGAGGACGGAGCTCCCGGGACCTCACCGACCCGGGCACGACCGCGGCAGACCCGGACCGGCCCGGTCGCCCCAGGAGCCACATCCGGTGACATGAGCCACACCGGAGACCCGGTTCGGATCGGCTCGGGCAGGCCGGACACCCGCGGACCCGAACCCACCACCGCGCCGAACCGCGTGCACCAGAGCCGGATCCGCACCTCAACCATCCCGCATCGTGGGACATTGCTGTCCCACGATGCGGAACCTGGTGGAGCTCAGACGGTGACCACGGCTCAGCCGCACTGCGCCCTGGTGCGCGTCCCGGTCCCGTTGACGCAGTTGGCCACCATCGACACCAGCCCGGTCTGCACCCACGTGTTCCAGAAGTCGGCGTGCATCGACATGCCGTCGGTCGTGCCCATCATCGGGTCGCTGGAGAGCTGCACGTCGGTGCCGTAGCCGTGGTAGGCGTAGGCGATCGTCTCGCGCAGCTGCACCATCTTGTAGGGGAAGCCGGCCGGGCAGACGCCCTTCACCGGGTAGGCGTAGTTGCGGTTGTCCCGGGTGTCCCCGACCTGGGTGCTCGGGTGGTAGGGCCGGACCCCGTTCCAGCAGGACGGGAAGTCGACGTGCGCCGTCAGCGTGTGGCCCGGCCGGCCGTCGGCCCGGTGGCAGTCGGGGATGTAGGGCACCGGACCCTGCCGCTCGAACTGTCCGCAGGTCCAGTTGTGGACCGTCGCCACGAGACGGGTGTCGGCCGGGAAGGCCATGCCCGGGCCGTTGTTGCTGCCGTCGAAGGACCGGTAGTAGGCCCAGAAACCCACCGCCGGGATGACCACGCCGGTCGCCGTGTAGCGCAGGGCCGGGGACCAGTATCCCGCGGTGTCGGCGGTGTTGAGGCAGTTGGTGCCCTTGCCCATGAGGTTGGCGTAGTTGGCGTAGTTGGAGGAGCTGCCGAGCG
>DASSPC010000013.1:0-8972 GCA_035699865.1 Oryzihumus sp.
GGAGGTCGTCGTCACCAACCCCAGCGAGTTCCCCGACGGCAAGATCGCCTCGGTGCGCGAGCCGGTCGTGCGCGCCACGGTGCTGGCGCCCAGCGAGTTCATCGGCGCGATCATGGAGCTGTGCCAGCAGCGGCGCGGCACCCTGCGCGGCATGGACTACCTGTCCGAGGACCGGGTGGAGCTGCGCTACACGCTGCCCCTCGGCGAGATCATCTTCGACTTCTTCGACAACCTGAAGTCGCGCACGAAGGGCTATGCCTCGCTCGACTACGAGCCCACCGGCGAGCAGGCCGCCGACCTGGTCAAGGTCGACATCCTGCTGCAGGGCGAGCCGGTCGACGCGTTCAGCGCGATCGTGCACAAGGACAAGGCCTACAGCTACGGCGTGATGATGGCCGGCAAGCTGCGCGAGCTCATCCCGCGGCAGCAGTTCGAGGTGCCGATCCAGGCCGCCATCGGTGCGCGGATCATCGCCCGCGAGACCATCCGTGCCATCCGCAAGGACGTGCTGGCCAAGTGCTACGGCGGTGACATCACCCGCAAGCGCAAGCTGCTCGAGAAGCAGAAGGAAGGCAAGAAGCGGATGAAGATGGTCGGCCGCGTGGAGGTGCCGCAGGAGGCCTTCATCGCTGCGCTGTCCAACGACGCCGGCGCGGCCGACAAGGCCAAGAAGTAGCCCGCCGCCCGTTGCCGTGACCGACGCTCCCCCCGTGGCCGCGGCGGAGGAGCTCGAGCAGCCCTTCCGCCGCCGCACCGTCTCCTTCTCGCGCCTCGACGGCCGGCTCAACGCCCGCCACCAGGGGGCGTGGGACCGCTACGCCCGCGAGCTCCTGCTCGACGTCCCCCGAGGAGTGGCGCGCACCTCGGTGGCGCCGGAGCACCGGCTCGACGCCGCCGCGGTGTTCGGACGCGTCGCGCCCCTGGTCGTCGAGGTCGGCTCGGGTGCCGGAGATGCGGTGGCGCACGCCGCGGCGGCCCGGCCCGAGGCCGACTTCCTGGCCGTCGAGGTCTACCGCCCGGGCGTCGCGCAGACCCTCGCCAAGGTCGGTGCGCAGGGGCTGACCAACGTGCGCGTGGTGCAGGCCGACGCCGTGGACGTGCTCGGCACGATGCTCCCGCGGGGGTCGGTCGAGCAGGTGTGGGTCTTCTTCCCCGACCCCTGGCACAAGAGCCGCCATCTCAAGCGCCGGCTGGTCACCCCGGAGCTCGCCGAGCTGGTCGCCGGATGCCTTGCGCCACAAGGGGTCTGGCGCCTGGCCACGGACTGGGCCGACTACGCCGTGCAGATGCGGGACGTGGCCGAGGCCTCGCCGCACCTCACCAACCGGTATGCCGGCCGGCTCGCCTGCGCGGAGGACCCGCGCGGCGGCTTCGCGCCGCGCTTCGAGGGCCGGGTGATGACCCGGTTCGAGCGCAAGGGCCTGGCGGTGGGCCGGCAGGTCTTCGACCTGGCCCTCGACCGCGTCTGACGGCCGCGAGCAAGCACCCGCCCGCCAGACCTGACCGAACACGCGTTGGCCCGCGTTCCTGCGCCCCCGGAGCGGGGAAACGCGGGTTGACGTGTGTCCGGTCGGGAGAGCCCGGGCGAAAGTCGGTGGTCGAGGACGGGGGTGGGCGGGAGACTGATGGCCATGCCCTCGCTGCTCGCCGTCAACCGCGTCCACGGGCTCCTGCCCACCCCGAAGGGCGGAGAGACGGCCATCGACAAGCGCCCGGTCGCGGGGCCTGTCGGTGTCGGGCCGCTCGGCCTCGAGGGGGACCGGCAGATGGACACCCGGCACCACGGCGGCACCGAGCAGGCGCTCTACGCCTACGCGGTGGAGGACGCCGACGCCTGGGCCGCCGAGCTCGGCCGCGAGATCCCGCCGGGCCTGTTCGGGGAGAACCTCACCACCGAGGGCCTCGACGTCACCCACGCCCTCATCGGCGAGCAGTGGCGCATCGGAGAGGGCGATGACGCTGTGGTCGTCGAGGTGACGAGCCCGCGGGTGCCGTGCGTGACCTTCCAGGACCGGATGGGTGAGCCGCACTGGATCAAGCGCTTCACCGAGCACGGTGCGCCGGGGGCCTACCTGCGGGTGGTCCGGACCGGGGTGGTCGAGGCGGGGATGCCGGTCATGGTCGTGCGGCGACCGTCCCACGGGGTGACGATCGCGAAGACCTTTCCCCGCGGGGAGCCGGCGGTGATGGCCGGCCTGCTCGCCGCCGAACGTGCCGGTGAAGTGCGGCTCGACCCGGAGATGCGCCGGCACGCGGAGCTGGCCGTCGCCCGGCGGGAATGACCGGCCGGCCCTCGCGACCTCATCGCACGGCGGGGGAGGCGGCGCACCAAACGGGTGGCGAAAGACGTTCGAGACCAGATATCTTGACGTCGAGATAAATGTCGACGAGGGGACGGGTGACGGTGAGCGGGGTCGGGGTGCAGGGGTCGACAGCAGTGAAACCGTTGACGCAGAACGGGATCCCCATCGATCCCAACCTGCGCATCCTCGCGGGGGCCACGCTGGTCAACACGATGGGCAACGGCGCCATCACCACCACGTTCGCCCTCTACTTCACGCGCATCGTGCACATCCCGGCGTCCCAGGTGGGCCTGGCGCTCAGCGCCGCCGCCGTGGTGGCCCTGTTCGTTCAGGTGCCGATCGGGCACCTCGGTGACGTCAGGGGGCCGCGGGAGCTGTTGCGCTGGCTCACCCTGGCCACCGGCGTCGTCTCGCTCGGCCTCCTGCTCACCCACAACATCTGGGCGCTGACCGGCGTGATGATGCTCGAGGCGTTCTTCGACCGGGGCGCCGGTGCCGTGCGCAACGGGGTCATCGCCCGGATCGCCGAGGGTGGACAGGGCGTGCGGTTCAAGGCCTACCTGCGGGCCGTCACCAACGTCGGCATCTCCGTCGGCGGGGCGCTCGGCGGGCTCGCCCTGACGATCGACGAGCCGTGGGCCTACCTGTCGGTCTTCGCGTTCAACAGCCTGACCTGCATCGTCAACTCCTTCGCGGTCGCCCGGCTGCCGCACCTGGAGAAGGCGCCGCTGCGGGCGGCCGGTGAGCCGCGGCTGCAGGTGCTGCGCGACATCCCCTTCGTCGTGCTGACCGTGCTGACCGGCATCTTCGCGATGCACTTCGTCATCATCGAGGTGGCGATGCCGCTGTGGATCGCGCACTCCACGCAGGCCCCCAAGTCGCTCGTGGCGGTGACGCTGATGATCAACACCGTGATGGTCGCGATCTTCCAGGTGCGCCTGTCACGCGGCGCCGACACGGTGATGGCGGCCTCGAAGGCGCTGCGCACCGGCGGGCTCTGGATCGGCGCCGGCTTCGGCCTGGTCGCCCTCGCGGCGGGGCAGCCGAAGTGGCTGGCCGTGGCCCTGCTCTGCGGCGGCGCGCTGGTGCACGTCGTCGGAGAGATGGTCGGCTCCGGTGGCCAGTGGGGGGTCCAGATGGGCCTGGCGCCGCGCGAGCGGCAGGGGCAGTACCAAGGCTTCTCCGGCATGGGCTTCTCGCTGTCCAACGTCATCGCGCCGACGCTGTCGGTGGCCTTGTGCATCAACGGCGGCGCGATCGGCTGGGCCGTCCTCGCGGCCGTGATCATCGCCGCCGGGACGTTGAGCGTGCCCGTCTCGGCGTGGGCGCTGCGCACCCGCGAGCGCTACGGCGTACTCACCCACACCGGCTGACCGCCGGCCGGACAACTCGCCGAGAGGGACGTTCCTCCGGGTTGGGACGGTCCCAAACCCCGAGAACCGTCCCTCTCGGCGGGGTCTGGGAGAATCAGCGGTATGCCGAGTGCCCTGCCCCTGGGGGAGCCTGCCCCGACCACGGGTGAGCTCCCGGCCGACGCCCTGGCCCGGCTGGGCGAGCACGCCTTCGGCGTCTACGTCCACGTCCCGTTCTGCTCGGTGCGCTGCGGCTACTGCGACTTCAACACCTACACGCTGACCGAGCTCGGCGTCGACGGCGCCAGCGTCGCGACCTATGCCGACGCGGCCCTGGCCGAGCTCGACCTCGCCGGGAAGGTCCTCGGCGGCCGCGCGCCGCAGGTGCAGACCGTCTTCGTCGGCGGAGGCACGCCCACGATGCTGGCCGCGGGCGACCTCGTGCGGGTGCTGCACGGCATACGGGAGCGGTTCGGGCTGGCTCCCGGCGCGGAGGTGACCACCGAGGCCAACCCGGACTCGGTGACACCGGAGGCGCTGGCGACCCTGGCCGGGGGCGGGTTCACCCGGGTGAGCCTGGGCATGCAGTCCGCGGTGCCGCACGTGCTGCGCACGCTGGAGCGCACCCACGACCCGGCCAACGTGGCCCGGGCGGTCGCCGCGGCGAAGGACGCCGGGCTGAGGGTCAGCGTGGACCTGATCTACGGCACGCCGGGGGAGTCGCTGGAGGACTGGCGGACCAGCCTGGAGGCGGCCACGGCGCTGGCACCCGACCACGTCTCGGCCTACGCCCTGGTGGTCGAGGAGGGCACCAAGCTGGCCGCCCAGGTGCGCCGTGGGCAGGTGCCCGCGCCGGAGGACGACGACGAGGCGGCGAAGTACGAGCTGGCCGACGAGGTGCTGACCGCTGCGGGCTTGCGCTGGTACGAGGTGAGCAACTGGGCGCGCACGCCGCAGGACCGGTGCCGGCACAACGAGGGCTACTGGGCCGAGGGTGACTGGTGGGGCGTCGGCCCCGGCGCGCACAGCCACGTCGGCGGGGTGCGGTGGTGGAACGTCAAGCACCCCAACGCCTTTGCCGGGCGGCTCTCCTCCGGCCAGTCACCCGCGGCCGGGCGTGAGGTGCTCACCGACGAGCAGCGTTACGACGAGCGGGTGCTGCTCGGGGTCCGGCTGGCCGAGGGGCTCCCGATCGCGGACCTGCGCCCCGAGGGGCGGGAGGCGGTGGCCGGGCTGATCGCCGACGGCCTCGTCGACGGCCCGAGCGCGATGAGCCCGCGCCGGGTCGTGCTCACCCGGCGCGGGCGGCTGCTCGCCGACACCGTGGTGCGGCGGCTGCTCGGGCTCTGACCGCCGGTCAGTGCACGAACTGGATGGCGCCGGGATAGACCCAGTCGCGGCCGTCGTTGGCGGCGACGGCGGCCATGATGGTCAGCACGATCGAGGCGACGAACAGCAACGGCAGCAGGACCAGCCCGATCAGCACGAAGATCAGGATCGCCGAGACGAGGTAGGCGATGAACAGGGTGATGTGGAAGTTCAGCGCCTGGGAGGAGTGTCGTCGCACGAACGGGTCGCGGTCCTTGTAGACCAGGAAGATCACCAGCGGGACCAGGAACGAGAGGAACGTGCCGCCCAGGTGGGCGAAGATCGCCCACATCCGCGCGTCTCCGGGGCTCAGCGGCGACTGCACGGCATACCCGGGGTAGGGCACGAGCGGCTGCTGCGGCGGCGGTTGCGGCGGGTACCCGCCCTGCGGGGGTGACTGGCCCTCTGGCTGCGGAGGAACGTCCTGCGGCGACTCGGTCATGAGGTCCCCTCGTGGTGGGCGGTCTGCCGCCATCGTAGGAGCGCGCGACCCTTCCCCGGGGGACGTCCGTCCGGTCTACTCCGCGTCCGGGACCGTCACGAAGTCGATCAGCTCCTCGACGCTGGCCAGCAGGGTCGGCTCGAGGTCGGCGTAGGTCCGCACCGTGCCCAGGATCCGCTTCCACGCGTGCGCGATGTCTGCCTGGGTCTCGTGCGGCCACCCCAGCGCGGCGGTGATGCCGTGCTTCCACGACTGGCCGCGGGCGATGACCGGCCACGCCTCCCAGCCGAGCCGCTGCGGGCGCACCGACTGCCACACGTCGACGTACGGGTGCCCCAGGATCTTGACGTATGGCGCGTAGCGGCTCAGCGAGCGCGCCTCCTGGACCAGCCGGCTCTCCTTGGTGCCGGGGACGAGGTGGTCCACCAGCACCCCCATGCGCCGGGTCGGGCCCGGGGCGAAGTCGCGGATCACGGCGGCGAGGTCGTCCACGCCCTCGAGCAGCTCGACGACGACGCCCTCGATGCGCAGGTCGTCGCCCCAGACCTTCTCGACCAGCTCGGCGTCGTGCCGGCCCTCGACGAAGATGCGCGACCCCGAGGCCACGCGCGCCCGGGCCCCCACCACGGCGCGGGACCCGCTCGCGGTGCGGGAGGCGGCGGCCCGGGCGGCCTCGCCCGCGGCGCGGGCTGCGGCCGTGGGCGGGGTCAGCGTCACCGGGGACCCGTCGAGCAGGAACCCCGGGCCCAGGGAGAAGCCCCTCGTCCGGCCGTGGCGGTCCTCGAGGTGGACCACGTGGACCCCGCCGGCCTTCTCGACGCGGACGACCGCGCCACACCAGCCGGTCTCCACGTCCTCGACCACGAGACCTGCCTCGGCCTCCACCTCGCGGGAGCGCCCGCCCCGCGGGGCACGCCAGTCGCCGGACAGGACATCAGCGCCGTATCGATCCGTCACGGCAGGCATCGTAGACTTGGCACTCACAGGGTTTGAGTGCCAGATTCGTCTGCCGAGACACCAGGAGGTGGCATCAGTGAGTGAGGAACGACGGCTGGCCGTGCTGCGCGCCATCGTCCAGGACTACGTGCAGACCTCGGAGCCGGTGGGTTCCAAGGCCCTCCTGGAGCGGCACCAGCTCGGCGTGTCGGCCGCCACGGTGCGCAACGACATGGCCGCGCTGGAGGAGGAGGGGCTGATCTCGGCCCCGCACACCAGCGCCGGCCGGGTGCCCACCGACCTCGGCTACCGCGTGTTCGTCGACAAGCTGAGCACGGTCAAGCCCATGAGCCCGGCCGAGCGGGCCGCCATCGCACAGTTCCTCGAGGGCGCGGTCGACCTGGACGACGTCGTCGACCGCACGGTCCGCCTGCTCGCCACGCTGACCCGCCAGGTGGCGGTCATGCAGTACCCCTCGCTCACCCGCAGCTCGGTGCGCCACGTCGAGCTGGTCCCGGTCGGCGCCCACCGCCTCATGGTGGTGCTCATCGTCAACACCGGCCGGGTCGAGCAGCGGGTGATCGAGTCCGCCCGCGACCTGCTCTCGCCCGACGGTGAGCGCCTGGTCGCCGAGATCCGCGCCCGCCTCAACGCCGACGCCGCGGGCAAGCCGCTGACCGAGGCCTCGGCGCAGCTGCAGTCGCTGCCCTCCCGCTTCGAGCCGGCCGATCGCGACGTGGTGCGCGCCGTGGTGCGCGCGCTCGACGACGCACTGGTCGAGGAGCGCGAGGAGCGCGTCGTGCTGGCCGGCACGGCCACCCTGGCCCGCTTCGGCACCGACTTCCCGCTGACCATCGGGCCGGTGCTCGAGGCCCTGGAGGAGCACGTGGTGCTGCTCAAGCTCCTGGGCACCATGGGCTCCGACAGCGACGCGGTCGCGGTGCGCATCGGCCACGAGAACCCCCACCAGGGCCTGCAGGCCACGTCGGTGGTCAGCACCGGCTACGGCACCGGCCGCGACCTGGTCGCCGGCCTCGGCGTGCTCGGCCCGACCCGCATGGACTACCCGACCACCATGGCCTCGGTGCGCGCGGTCGCGCGCTACGTCTCCGAGATCCTCGCCTCCTGAGCCCGCTTCCCGAGCCCACTTCCCAAACCGACCACCCGAGCCCAGCACGACCCCGACCCCTGACCGAGCCTGATACGCAATCCGGACAAGGACATTCGTGAACGACTACTACCAGGACCTCGGCCTCAGCCGCGACGCCTCGGCTGAGGACATCAAGCGCGCCTACCGGCGCCTGGCCCGCAAGCTGCACCCCGACGTCAACTCCGGCGCGGAGGCCGAGGACGAGTTCAAGCGCGTCTCGCAGGCCTACGACGTGCTGTCCGACCCCGAGAAGAAGCGCGCCTACGACATGGGCGCCGACCCCTACGGTGGCCAGGCCGGCGGCTTCGGCCAGGGCTTCTCCTTCAGCGACATCATGGACGCGTTCTTCGGCGGCGCCGCCGGGGGTGCGGCCCGTGGCCCGCGCTCGCGCAAGCGCCGCGGCCAGGACGCGCTGATCCGCCTCGAGATCGACCTGTCCCAGGCCGTCTTCGGCGCCGAGCGCGAGCTGACGATCGACACGGCCGTGGAGTGCGGCACCTGCCACGGCGACGGCTCCCAGCCCGGCACCGGCACCCGCACCTGTGACGTCTGCGGCGGCCGCGGCGAGGTCCAGCAGGTCCAGCGCTCGTTCCTCGGCCAGGTCATGACCAGCCGGCCCTGCACCGCCTGCCAGGGCTACGGCACGGTCATCTCCGACCCCTGCTTCGAGTGCTCCGGCGACGGCCGCGTCCGCACCCGCCGCACCCTGAAGATCCGCGTGCCTGCCGGCGTCGACACCGGCACCCGCATCCAGCTCACCGGCGAGGGCGAGGTCGGCCAGGGCGCCGGCCCGGCCGGCGACCTCTACGTCGAGATCCACGTGACGCCGCACGAGACCTTCCAGCGGCGCGGTGACGACCTGCACTGCTCGGTCGACCTGCCGATGACGGCGGCCGCGCTGGGCACCAGCTTCAAGCTGGACACCCTCGACGGCATGAAGGACCTGGAGGTCCGCCCCGGCACCCAGGCCGGTGACGTGGTGACCATGCGCGGCATGGGCGTCACCCACCTGCGCGGCACCGGGCGGGGCGACCTCATCGTGCACGTCAACGTGCAGACGCCGACCAGGCTCGACGCCGAGCAGGAGGACCTGCTGCGCAAGCTCGCCGTCCTGCGCGGTGAGGAGCGCCCCGAGGGCCAGCTGGCCCCCGTCTCGCACGGCCTGCTGGGCAAGCTGCGCGACGCCTTCCTCGGCAAGTGAGCCGGTGACCGCCCCGCTCTTCCTCGTCGACCCGGCGCTGCTCGACGGCGCCGGTGTCGGTGCCACGGTGCGGCTCACCGGCCCCGAGGGGCGCCATGCCGCCACGGTGCGGCGGATCGGGGTCGGGGAGCAGGTGCTGCTCGCCGACGGCACCGGCACCCGCGCGACCGCGGTCGTGCAGGAGGCCGGTCGCGACGAGCTGACCCTGCGGCTGGAGGCG
>DASSPC010000014.1:0-12153 GCA_035699865.1 Oryzihumus sp.
GCCGGCTCCACGTCACCGGGGCGGCGACCACCCGGTTGCTCGTGAACACGGCGGCGGCGTCGTGGCGCGGCCCGTCGTTGACGACGACGGCCACGTCCGGCCGGCCGCTGGCCTTGAGCCCGGCGACGACGCCGCTGGCGCGGAAGCCCTGGGGGACGGTGATGCTCACGGGGCGACTCCGGTGAGGGGAAGGCCGGTGGTCTCCGGCAGGCCGAGGGCGAGGTTGGCGCACTGCACGGCGGCGCCGGCGGTGCCCTTGGTCAGGTTGTCGACGGCCGCGACGGCGACGACGCGGCCGGCCCGCTCGTCGAGGGCGACCTGCACGTGCACGCAGTTGCTGCCGAGCACGTCCGCGGTCCGCGGCCACTGCCCCTCCGGCAGCAGGTGCACGAACGGCTCGTCCACGTACGCCGTGTGCCACGCCTCTCGCACGGACGCGGCGGTGGCTCCCGGGGTCGCCCTGGCGGTCGCGGTGGCCAGGATGCCCCGCGGCATGGGGGCCAGCGTGGGGGTGAAGGAGACGGTGACCGCGGCTCCGGCCGCGCGGGAGAGGTTCTGCTCGACCTCCGGGGTGTGCCGGTGGACGCCGCCGACGCCGTAGGGCGACATGGAGCCCATGACCTCGGCGCCGTGCAGGTGCGCCTTGAGCCCCTTGCCGGCCCCGGAGGTGCCGCTGGCGGCCACGATGACGACGTCCTGTGGCTCGAGCAGCCCGGCCACGAAGCCGGGGGCCAGGGCGAGGCTGCACGCGGTCGGGTAGCAGCCGGGCACGGCGACCCGCCGCGCGCCGGCCAGCGCCTCGCGGTGCCGGGCCCCGTCACGGCCGGCCAGCTCGGGCAGCCCGTAGGGCCACGTGCCGGCGTGCTCGCTGCCGTAGAAGTCCCCCCACGCCTGCGCGTCGGCGAGCCGGAAGTCGGCGCCGCAGTCGATGACGACGACGTCGTCGGGCAGCTGCGCGGCCAGGGCGGCGGAGGCACCGTGCGGGAGGGCGAGGAAGACCACGTCGTGGCCGGCGAGGGTCCGCGCCGAGGTCTCGACGAGCACCCGGTCGGCCAGCGGCGTCAGGTGCGGGTGGACCTCACCGAGCCGGGAGCCGGCGTTGGACGCAGCGGTGAGCGCGCCGACCTCGATCGCGGGATGCGCCAGGAGCAGCCTGACGATCTCGCCACCGGCATAGCCGCTCGCGCCTGCCACCGCTGCCGTCACCATGCCGCATGACTATACACCCCAACGCAGTTCTATGCATGACCGGCCGTGAACGGCCCGGGGTGCGCCCGGCAGGTGCGCACCCCGGGTGTGGGGACCCGGCTCAGGCGCCACGCTGGACGGCGCCGAGGCGCTCGGCGGCGCGGGCGATGGCCCGGTCCCGCAGCGCGTTGACCTCCTCGGTGGTCAGCGTCCGGTCGGGGGCACGGAAGTACATCCGGTAGGCCAGCGACCGGTGCCCCTCCCCCACCTGCTCGCCGCGGTAGACGTCGAACAACCACACCGACTCCAGCAGCTGCCCGGCCGCCTCGCGGATGACCGCCTCGACCTCGCCGGCCGGGACGGCGTCGCCGACCGTGAGTGCCACGTCGCTGTGCGCGACCGGGTAGGTCGACAGCGGGGTGGCCTGCACGTTGCCCTCGCTCGCGGCGGAGAGCACGTCGACGTCCAGCTCGGCGGCGCAGGTGCGCGCCGGCAGCTCCAGGGCCGCGACCGCCTTGGGGTGCAGCTCGCCGGCGTGGCCCACGAGCGTGCCGTCGGCCAGGCTCAGCCGGGCGCAGCGCCCGGGGTGCCACGGGGCGTGGTCGTCGGCGGTGACGTGCAGCTCGACCCCGAGGGCGTCCGCGACGGCCCGGGCGGCCGTCACCGCGTCGGACCAGTCGGCCGGTCGACCCTGGCCCCACCACCCACCACGTTCGGCCTCACCGGCCAGCGCGAGTGCCACCCGCCGGGGCTGCGCCGGGACGGCCGCCTCGATCCGCGCGAGGGTCTCCTCGTCGGGGCGCGCGTCGGTGCCGGGCACCGGGGCCGAGACCGTGCCGGCCTCGGGCCGGGTGACGAGCCCCATCTCGAACACGGCGACGTCGCGCTGCCCCCGGGAGACGTTGCGGCGCAGCGCCTCGAGCAGGGTGGACAGCACCGAGGTGCGCAGGAACGGCGCCTCCTCCGAGAGCGGGTTGGCCACCCGCAGCATCGTGCGCCGCGAGTCGTCAGCCGGCAGGCCCATCGCGTCGTGGACGCCGGCGCCGACGAAGGGGTAGGTCAGCACCTCGTCCAGGCCGTGGTGGGCCAGGGCGTCGGCCACGACGCGGCGGGCCCGCTGGCCGTGGCTGAGCCCCCGGCCGGCACCGGGCCGGGGCAGCACCGCAGGCACCTGGTCGTAACCGTGGATCCGGATGACCTCCTCGACGAAGTCCGGCCCGTTGTGGAGGTCGGGGCGCCACGAGGGCGGCAGCACCGACAGCGGCCCGTCGCCGATGTCCTCCACGTCGCAGCCGATGGCGCGCAGCGTGGAGACGACCTCCTCGCGGGGCAGCTCCAGCCCCACCAGGCGCGTGGGCAGGTCGGCGTCGAGCGGGACCCGGCCGCGCGGGGTGCGGTCGTCGACGTCGGTGACGCCGTCGTCCGCGGTGCCCCCGCCGAGCTGGACGAGCAGGTCGACCGCGAGCTGGGCCGCGGCCGCGGTCACGTCGGGGTCCACGCCACGCTCGAAGCGCTTGGACGCCTCGGTGACCAGGCGGTGCCGCCGGGACGAGCGCGCCACGGTCGTCGGGTCGAAGTGCGCGGACTCGATGAGCACCGTGCCGGTCATGGCGCCGACCTCCGAGGTGGCCCCGCCCATGACGCCGGCGATGGCCAGCGGAGTCTCCCCACCGTCGGTGATGAGCAGGTCCTCCGGGGACAGGTCGCGCTCGACGTCGTCGAGGGTCGTGAGCTTCTCCCCCTCGCGGGCACGGCGCACCACGATGCTGCCGCTGAGCGTGTCGAGGTCGAAGGCGTGCAGCGGCTGGCCGAGCGCGAGCATCACGTAGTTGGTGACGTCGACGGCCAGGGAGATCGGGCGCATCCCCATCTGGGTGAGGCGCTTCTGCATCCACCGCGGCGACGGACGGGTGGTGTCGATGCCGCGGACCACCCGGGCGATGTAGCGGTCGCAGCCGACCCGGCCGCCGATCGGCGCACCGTCGGCGAGCTGCACGGCATACCCGCCCTCGTTCGCGGCCGGGGCCGCGATGTCAGCCGGGTCGCGGAAGGTGCCGCCGGTGGCGTGGGAGTACTCGCGGGCGATCCCGCGCATGCTGAAGCAGTAGCCGCGGTCGGGCGTGACGTTGACCTCGACGACCTCGTCGGCCAGGCCGAGCAGGGCGATGGCGTCGTCGCCGGGCTGCAGCGAGGCCAGCAGCTCGGGGTCCTCGGCGAACCACTGCTGGAGCACGATGATCCCCGAGTGGTCCTCGCCCAGGCCGAGCTCGGCCGCGGAGCAGATCATGCCGTTGCTGACGTGGCCGTAGGTCTTGCGCGCGGCGATCGCGAAGTCACCGGGCAGGACGGCCCCGGGCAGCACGACGACGACGAGGTCGCCGACGGCGAAGTTGTGGGCGCCGCAGACGATGCCCTGCGGGGTGCCCTCGGTCAGCCGCTGGCCGTGCTCGCCGACGTCGACCTGGCACCAACGGATGACCTTGCCGTTCTTCTGCGGCTCCTCGACCAGCTCCAGGACGCGGCCCACCACCAGCGGGCCGGTGATGTCCCCGCCGTGCAGGCCCTCCTCCTCGAGGCCGACCTTGACCAGGCTGGCCGCGATGTCACGGCCGGTCGCCTCCGGTGCCACGTCGACGAGCTCACGCAGCCACGAAACGGGCGCCCGCATCAGATCTCCATCCCGAACTGGTGGTTGAACCGCACATCGCCCTCGACGATGTCGTGCATGTCGGCGACGCCGTGGCGGAACATCAGCGTCCGCTCGATGCCCATGCCGAAGGCGAACCCGCTGTAGCGGTCGGGGTCCACCCCACAGGCGATGAGCACCGCCCGGTTGACCATGCCGCAGCCGCCGAGCTCGATCCAGCCGGTGCCGCCACAGGTGCGGCACTCGGGGTCCTTGCCGCCGCAGACGAAGCAGCGGAAGTCCAGCTCGGCGCTGGGCTCGGTGAACGGGAAGTATGCCGGTCGCAGCCGGGTCTCGATGTCCTCACCGAACATCGCCTGGACGAAGTGCTCCAGCGTCCCGCGCAGGTGGGCCATGGTCAGGCCCTCGTCGACGGCCAGGCCCTCGAGCTGGTGGAACACCGGGGTGTGGGTGGCGTCGAGCTCGTCGGTGCGGAACACCTTGCCGGGGCAGACGACGTAGACCGGCAGGTCACGCTCGAGCAGCGTGCGCACCTGCACCGGCGAGGTCTGGGTGCGCAGCACCAGGCCCGAGTCTGGCCGCTCGACGAAGAAGGTGTCCTGCATCTGGCGGGCCGGGTGGTCCGGGCCGAGGTTGAGCGCGTCGAAGTTGAACCACTCCGACTCGACCTCGGGGCCCTCGGCGACCTCCCAGCCCATGGCGACGAAGACGTCGGCGAGGCGCTCGGAGGTCAGCTCCAGCGGATGGCGGGAGCCGCTGCGGCGCCGGGCCACCGGGGCCGTGACGTCGACGGTCTCCTCGACGAGCAGCCGGGCGTCACGCTCGGCCTCGAGCTCGACCTGGCGCCGGGCCAGGGCCTGGGCGACCTGGCCGCGGGCCTGGCCGACCCGCTTGCCGGCCTCGGCCTTGGCGGTGGGGGGCAGGGCGCCGATCTCGCGGTTGGCCAGCGCCAGCGGGCTCTTGTCGCCCTGGTGGGCCAGGCGGGCGGCCTTGAGCTCCTCCAGGCTGGTGGCGGCGGCGATGGCGGCCAGGGCCTCCTGCACCGCGGCGTCGATCGCGGAGGGGTCCAGGGTGCTCACCTCGACGGGGTCGTACTGCGTGTTGGGTCCAGACATCGCTTTCACTTCATGAGGTCGCGTGCGGCGTGCAGCCGCCGACGTGGACAAGCGGTGGGACGACTGCCGCTCGGCAGTCTATGGGCCGCGTGGGCCGGTCAGACGAGGTGTTCCGGGGCGCCCGAGGGCAACGTAAATCGGAACTGGGCGCCACCGGAGCGGGCGGCGCCGACGCTGATCTGGCCGCCGTGGGCCTCGACCAGCCCGCGCACGACGTAGAGGCCGAGGCCGGTGCCGCCCCGGCGGGAGCCGTGCCAGAACCGGGTGAACACCAGGGAGTAGTTCTCCGGGGCGATGCCCTCACCCTGGTCGCTCACCGTCACGGCGATGGCCTCGCTGCCGTTCTGCGTGGTCGGCATGACACTCAGGCTGACGGTCCCGTCGCCGTGGCGCACGGCATTTTCCATCAGGTTGGCGAGGATCTGGTCCAGCCGGTCAGGGTCGGCCCACGTCTCGGGCAGGTCCGGCGCAGCCTCGAGGACGAACCGCTCCCGGTCGTGGCCGCTGGCCACGAACCGCTCGATGTGCCGCTTGACGACGGCGGTCACGTCGACCGGCTGGCGGCGCACCTGGAGGCGGCCGGCGTCGATGCGGGAGATGTCGAGCAGCTCGGTGATCAGCCGGGTGACCCGGTCGGCGTCGGCCTCGATCGTCTGCAGCATCAGCCGCTTCTGGTCGTCGGTGAAGCGCTCCCACCGGTGCAGCAGGGTGGAGGAGAAGCCCTTGACCGAGGTCAGGGGCGAGCGCAGCTCGTGCGCGACGGTGGAGATGAGGGCCGCGTTGCTGGCCTCGGCCCGGCGACGGGACTCCGCGTCACGCAGCGACAGGACCACCTCGGTGACCGGCTGGTTGCGCCCCGGACGCACGTAGCGGGCGGTCACGAGGACCTCGTGGCCGCCCTGGAGGATGAGGAGGCGTTCGCGGTGGCCGGTGCGGATGTTGAGCCCGTTCCACGGGTCGGTGCAGGTCCACCAGGACCGGGCGTCGGAGTCCTGCAGCGGCAGCACCTTGCGGACGTCCTGACCGAGCATGTCGGCCACGTCCTGGCCGAGGATGGCCGCGGCCCGGCGGTTGACGTAGACCACCGTCGCCTCGGCGTCCGCGACGACCACACCGTCCGGGAGCACATCCCCGATCCGGTCGTCCCACGTGACCGCCTGGTCCACTGACGGACGTGCCTCGGTCCCCATGACGCTGACCTTACCCATTCCGGCGCGTCCCGCGATGCGCGCTCGCGGAAGCGTAGAGACAGATCGTGGCCGCCATGGCCAGGTTGAGGGACTCGGCGTGGCCGTGGATGGGCACCCGGACGACCTCGTCGCAGGCGTCGCGGACCTCGGGCTCGAGGCCCCAGGCCTCGTTGCCCATGACCCAGGCGTGCCGGCCGGAGAGGTCGGCGTCGTCGAGCACGGTGGCCCCGGAGCCGTCGGCGGCGAGCAGTCGGACCCCGGCCTCCCGCACGCCGGCGAGCAGCTGCGGGACGGGCACGCCGGTCACGACGGGCAGGTGGAACAGGGACCCGACGGTGGAGCGCACCACCTTGGGGTTGTAGACGTCGACGCTGGCGTCGCTGACCAGGACGGCGTCGGCGCCGGCCGCGTCGGCACCACGGATGACCGTGCCGGCGTTGCCGGGGTCGCGGACGTGGGTCAGCACGACCAGCAGCCGCGGGGCGGCGCCGAGCACCTCCGCCAGCGGGACGTCGACCGGCCGGCAGACGGCCAGCAGGCCCTGCGGGGCGGTGGTGTCGCACATGGCGGCCAGCACCTCGGGGCTGACCTCGTGGACGTGGATGCCCTGCCCGGCGGCCTCCTCGAGGATCGCCGCGTGGCGCGCGGCCGCCTCGGGCACGGCATACAGGTCACGCACGGCGTCGGGGCGGAAGCGGACCGCCTCACGGACGGCCTGCGGGCCCTCGGCGAGGAACAGGCCCTCCCGTTGACGCACAGCGCGCCGGGTCAACGCCTTGACCGACCGGACCCGATCGGAACGGGTGTTGGTCAGCACGGCATCGACCCGGCGCGCGGAGACTTGCTGGTGCAGCAGGTCAGGCAGCGTCGCTGGCGTCGGCCTGAGCCGGGACGTTGGCCTTGGCGATCTCGACGAGCGCGGCGAACGCGGCGGCGTCGTTGACGGCCAGGTCGGCCAGGATGCGACGGTCGACCTCGACCTCGGCAGCCTTCAGGCCCTGGATGAAGCGGTTGTAGGTCATGCCGTTGGCGCGGGCCGCGGCGTTGATCCGCTGGATCCACAGGCGACGGAAGTCGCCCTTCTTGGCGCGACGGTCACGGTAGGCGTAACCGAGGGAGTGGGTGACCTGCTCCTTGGCCTTGCGGTAGAGGCGCGAGCGCTGCCCGCGGTAGCCGCTGGCCCGCTCGAGGACAACCCGACGCTTCTTCTGGGCGTTGACCGCCCGCTTCACGCGTGCCACGTGAGTACTCCTTGCTGGTTAATGCTGAACCGAGAGAGCTTCACACTCGGTCGCTGGATCGACTGGGTGGTGGCTCTCGGTTACTTGCCGAGGAGCTTCTTGATCTTCTTCGCGTCAGGCTTGGACAGCTCGACGTCGTTCGCGATCGAACGCATCTTGCGCGAGGACTTGTGCTCGAGCAGGTGGCGGCCGCCGGCCTGCTCGCGCATGACCTTGCCCTTGCCGGTGACCCGGAAGCGCTTCTTGGCGCCGCTGTGGCTCTTCATCTTCGGCATGGGAAGCCGATCTCCTTCAGTCGTGCTTGCTGTGGTCGGGGGTGTCGCGGGCGGCAGGTGCCGCCCTGGCGACTACTCGGCGGCCTGGGCCTCCGGAGCGGCAGCCTCGGTGGTCTCGGCTGCGGGTGCCGGCGCGGTCTCGGCGGCGGGGGCCTCGGCGGCAGGCGCGGTCTCCTCGCGGCGACGGCGCTGCTCGGCCTTGGCCTCGGCCTTCTTCCGCGTCGGGCCGAGGACCATGATCATGTTGCGGCCGTCCTGCTTGGGCGCGCTCTCGACGAAGCCGAGCTCGACGACGTCCTGGGCGAGGCGCTGCAGGAGGCGGAAGCCCAGCTCCGGGCGCGACTGCTCGCGGCCACGGAACATGATCGTCACCTTGACCTTGTCACCGGCCTTGAGGAACCGCTCGACGTGGCCCTTCTTGGTGCCGTAGTCGTGCGGGTCGATCTTGGGTCGGAGCTTGATCTCCTTGATGACCGTGTTGATCTGGTTCTTGCGGGCTTCCCGCTCCTTGATGGCTGCTTCGTACTTGAACTTGCCGAAGTCCATGAGCTTGGCAACCGGAGGCTTGGCCATGGGGGCCACCTCGACGAGGTCGAGGTCCGCCTCCGCAGCCAGACGCAGGGCATCCTCCACGCGGACGATGCCGACCTGCTCGCCATTGGGGCCAACCAACCGCACTTCCGGCACGCGGATGCGGTCGTTGATACGAGGCTCGCTGATGTTTGTCTCCTTGAGTCAGTGTCACGGTGCCCGCAGGAGACGAAGAAGGCTCCTCGCCACCTGTGTGCGCGAGGAGCCTTGGCATCCGGACCAGGGACCGCTGGTATGACGGGTGGCTGGCCACGCGTCGTACGCTGACCGCCGCGGGTGAGCCGCCCCTCCGATTGAGGCGGCCCGCTCGTGGCGGGCGGACCTGGGACCCGACGACGTGAGTCGATGCGGGTGGAAGCGTGAGCTTCTCTTGCACGCCGTGACCTGGTCGCTGCCCGGGGGCACCGTCGAGTCACAGCCGGTCGATCTGCAAGGCTACCAGCGTGGACCCGCAGAATCCCAATCCTGACCCCCTGACCACCCCCTCGGTCGACGACCACGTCCGGGACATCGCCGAGGTGCCGGCGGTGGAGATCATCACCACCGCAGCGGTGCACCTCATGAGCGCGGCCGCCGTGAAGTGCGGCCTGGCCGAGGGGCCCGACGCCGAGGAGCTCAAGGACCTCGACGAGGCCCGCCGCCTGATCAACGCCCTCGCCGGCCTGGTGACGGCCGCCGCCCCCGACATCGGCAGCCAGCACGCCGCTCCCCTGCGCGACGGGCTGAAGTCGCTGCAGCTGGCGTTCCGGGAGGCCTCGGTCTTCCCCGACGCCCCGGGCCAGGGCCCCGGCGAGAAGCTCACCGGCTCGGTCGTCTGAGCCGGCTCCGCGAACGCACCGCGCCCCGCCCCGCTGGACGGTGGTGCCCCTTCACCGTCCTGGAAGGGGCACCAACGTCCAGTTCGGCACCATCAGGCGACCGCGCTCAGGCCGGCGCGGCGACGTCGACGGCGGCGCGGCGCCGGCGGCGCAGCCGGACGGTGGCCCATCCTGTGGTGGCGACCAGGACCCCGAGCAGGCCGACGAGGGCGAAGCCGCCGGCGTAGCCCTGCAGGTCGATCGCCGCACCGGCCACCGGGGCCCCCAGCGCGGAGCCGGCGGTCATCGCCGACCCGTGCCAGCCCATCGCCTCGCCCCGGGCGCGCTCGTGGACCACGCGGCTGACCGCGTCGACGGTGGCGGTGATGGTCGGGGCGCAGAACAGGCCGGCGACGAACGACAGCAGCGCCAGCGACACGGGGCCGGTCGCCAGCGCGAGCGGGACGGTGACGACGCCGAGGCCGGCGAGCAGGGCGAACACCGGCAGTGAGCGGTGCAGCGCGCCGTAGACGAGGCCGCCGAGCGCGGACCCCAGGCCCCAGACGGCGAGCACCGGCCCGAGCGAGCCGACCGCGCCGTAGTCGCGCATGGCAGCCACGAACGCCACGTCGCAGCCCGAGAGCACCAGGGTCGTGGCCGCGGCCGCCGCCAGGACGGCCAGGAACGCGCCGCTGAACCACTCGCGGCGGGGCAGGTGGGCCGCGTCGGCGTCGTGGCCCTCGCGACGCATGACGGGGTTGACCACCCACACCGCGACGGCGCCGACCACGGTGAGCATCTCGGCCGTGAACAGCACCCACGTGGTCGACCACGTGGTCGCCGCCCAGACGCCCAGGACCGGCCCGAGCATGAAGGACAGCTCGACGCCGACCGAGTCCAGCGACAGGGCGGTGCGGCGCTCCCCGTCGGGCACGGCGGCGATGATCGCCTGGCGCAGGATCGAGAACGTCGGCGTGACGAACAGGCCGGCGGGGACCGCGAGCAGCAGCAGCGGCAGGTAGCCGACGAACGGGGCGACCGACCACACCAGGGCGGTGACGATGATCGAGGGCACCACCGTGCGGCGCAGCCCGATCCGGTCGAGCAGCCGCCCGCGCCAGGGTCCGCTGATCGCGATGCAGACCGTCGCCAGTGCGGAGACCACGCCCGCCTCGGCGTAGCCGCGGTGCAGGGTCTGGACGATGTGCAGGGTCAGCACGACGCCGCCGGCGAACATCGGGATGCGCAGGAACAGCCCGAGCAGCAACGCGGTCCTCGCCGCGGGGACGGAGAGGACGCGACGGTAGGGGGCGAACGGCATACCGGCAGGCTCCCATGGCGCACCGACGGCCCTCCATCCATTTCACGCCAACGTCATCCGCGTTTCTTGACCCGTTCCAGATCACGTGGTGGGGTGGGTCATCTGACCCCGTGCCGGCACGCAGTCCCGACCTTTGCCAGACGCCCGTCAACGCGAGGAGAACCCATGAGCCAGCAGTCCGGTCCCACCGGCTCCACGACGAGCACCGGAGCCCCCGCGGTCAGCGACCGCAACTCCCTCACCCTCGGGTCCAACGGCCCGATCCTGCTGCACGACACGCACTTCATCGAGCAGATGGCCCACTTCAACCGCGAGCGCGTGCCGGAGCGCAACGTGCACGCCAAGGGCAGCGGCGCGTTCGGCGTCTTCGAGACCACCGAGGACGTCTCGGCATGGACCAGGGCCGCGCTGTTCCAGCAGGGCGCGAGGACCGACATGCTCGCGCGCTTCTCCACGGTCGCCGGCGAGCAGGGCTCCCCCGACACCTGGCGGGACCCGCGCGGCTTCGCGCTGAAGTTCTACACCTCCGAGGGCAACTACGACCTCGTCGGCAACAACACCCCGGTCTTCTTCATCCGCGACACGATGAAGTTCCCGCACTTCATCCGCAGCCAGAAGCGTCGCGGTGGCTCGGGCCTGCGCGACAACCACATGCAGTGGGACTTCTGGACGCTCAACCCCGAGTCGGCCCACCAGGTCACCTACCTCATGGGCGACCGCGGCATCCCGAAGACGTTCCGCCACATGAACGGCTACGGCTCGCACACCTACATGTGGGTCAACGCCGCCGGCGAGAAGTTCTGGGTGAAGTACCACTTCCACTCCGACCAGGGCGTCGAGGGCCTTACCGGCGAGGAGGCCACCCGCATCGCCGGGGAGGACGCGGACCACCACCGTCGCGACCTCTACGACTCGATCGAGCGCGGCGAGTTCCCCAGCTGGACGCTCTCGGTCCAGGTCATGCCTTACGAGGACGCCAGGACCTACCGGTTCAACCCGTTCGACCTGACCAAGGTCTGGCCGCACGGCGACTACCCGCTCATCAAGGTCGGCACGATGACGCTGAACCGGAACCCGGAGAACTTCTTCGCCCAGATCGAGCAGGCCGCGTTCGAGCCCAGCGCGCTCGTGCCGGGCATCGGGTTCTCCCCGGACAAGATGCTGCTCGGGCGCACGTTCGCCTACAGCGACACCCACCGCTACCGCATCGGCCCGAACTACCTGCAGCTGCCGGTCAACCGCCCCCGCGTGGAGACCAA
Source organism: Oryzihumus sp. (assembly GCA_035699865.1). Taxonomy (GTDB): domain Bacteria; phylum Actinomycetota; class Actinomycetes; order Actinomycetales; family Dermatophilaceae; genus Oryzihumus. Next base: position 11,625 of record DASSPC010000014.1, read on the forward strand.
CAGCTACACCTTCGACGGCCCGATGGCCTACGACCACAGCGGTGACGCCCCGGTCTACGCACCCAACACCGCCGGCCGCCCCAGCTCCGACCTGACCGGTCCGGTCGAGGACGGCTGGGACGCCGACGGCGCGATGGTCCGCACGGCCTACGAGCTGCACGCCGAGGACGACGACTTCGGCCAGGCCGGCACGCTCGTGCGCGAGGTGTGGGACGACGCCCAGCGCGCGGCTTTCGTCCAGACCGTCGCCGGCCACCTGCTCGGCGGCGTCACGGGCGAGGTGCTGGAGAAGGCGTTCGAGTACTGGAAGAACGTCGACGCCGAGACCGGCAAGCAGATCGAGGAGCTGGTGCGCGCCGGACGCAAGGCGCCCAACCCCGGCGGGGAGGCCGACGCGGCCAAGGCCCACGAGGCCGGTGCGGTCCGCGAGGACGACACCCACGCCGGCTGACACCAGCCAGGCGCACGCGACGTATGCCGTGCCCCCCGTCCGGGGGCACGGCATACGTGCGTTCGCGGCCGGTTCGCG
>DASSPC010000015.1:0-18565 GCA_035699865.1 Oryzihumus sp.
CGCATCAGGGAAGGCTCAGTGGGCCGCCTCATCCCCGTCGACGCGCCAGAGCTGTCGGGGCGCGTAGCCCTCACGGCGCAGCCAGTGCTCGGTGTAGACGATCCGGGCCGGGGTGATGACGGTGAGCGGATCCTGCGGCGGCACGCTGATGTCGCGGGAGCGCTCGACATGGTCGGACTGCCAGCGGAACGCCTCCCAGTAGCCGTCGGCTTCGGGGTGGTCGCGCTCCAAGGTGCGTGCTGCGCCAAAGATCTGCGCCCCGCGGCTGCTGGCCTGACCCACCAGCGGGGCGAAGATGCCGACCGAGATCCGGTTGTCGGCGCGCAGGTTCTTCATCTTGGGTGAGCGCGGCGCCGCCGTGAACATGACCTCCAGGCCGAGGTGGTAGTACCGCACCGGCGTGGCCGCGGGGCCGTCCGGGCTGCTGGTGGCGAGGACGCACATGTTCTGGCTGCTGAGAAGGTTGAGGATGCGTTCCTCGAGCCGCTCTCGCGGCAACTGCTTCGTCGGCGTGGGTCCGGCAAGCCAGGGATTCGAGACAGGCAACGCGATCTCCGGGTTCTGGGTCGTCGGGGGGCTTCGAGGAAGCCTAGGAGGTGTCACCACGCAACTGGGCACGATCGGTCAGGCGCCCTCGACGAGGCATCACCAGACCCGCGCCGCGTGCCGCCCGGCGCTCAGAACGATGGTTGACGAGGATCTGAGCCAGCGCGGCCTGCTGGCGCGTTCGGGTCAAGGGTGGGCGAAAGCCCGTCACGAAGTGACGCGCAGCGCCCTTGAGGCGGTCCGGAGCCAGGCGGATGCTCTGACGTCGGGTCGGCGGGGTTCGGGCGACACGCGGGCCTACGTTGTGCAGGTGGACGCGACGTTGCGGGTTGGGGGCCTTGGCCGTCCGTACGGCGGTGCGCTCCGGGCTTCGCTCGGCACGGCTGCATCTCTCTGGTCAGTGGGCCTGGGTGCTCTTCTCGTCGGGGCGGGCCCGTCCGACCCCTGCAGCCCTGGCTCTGCGGGCTGCGGGCCTGAGCCGATCGTGTTCCTCTGGTTCGGGCTGGTCTGCCTGCTGGCAGGCTCTGCGGCGGGCCTGACAGCGGCGTGGCTCGCATGGAAGAGGTCGCAGCTGGACTTCGCAGCACCTCCAGGGTGGCCAACACCGCCGGTTGGCTGGGTTCCGCCTCCGGGCTGGACGCCGGATCCGCACTGGACCGCGGCCCCGGAGGGCTGGCTGTTCTGGCGCCGCCGAGGTTGATGGTCCCGAGGGCGGCGGAGCCGGCGGCTGAAGCCAGTACGAGGGAGCTTTTCACCGCGAAGGCAAGGCTCGTGAGCGGAACTCGGTGAGCGGTGGCTACTCCTCGTCGTTCAACAGATCCCGCAGGGCGTGCTCGGCAAGGCGGTCACCTGCCTGACTGCCCCGGCGGAACTGCTCCTCCGCGCCTGGACGATCGCCCCGTTCGAGCAGGAGCAGCCCAAGGTTGTGGTGACAGTAGGTGTCGCCGGCTGCGATCCCGGCACGATAGGCATCCTCCGCTGCAGCGGGGTCGCCGAAGACGTCGTCGAGCAGGTTGCCCAGCGGCAGCCAGCACTCTCTCTGCCCCAGCTTTGCTCCCAGGGTGAGCTCCTGTCGCGCCTCCTCGGCCCGCCCGGTGTCGCGCAGGATGTGTGCCAGGTCGGCGCGCGCCGAGGGGTAGTGCGCGGCTCCCCGCCGCAGGTCCGCCTCCAGTGCCGGGTCGAGGGTCCGGTCGTACTGCCAGCAGGCGGCCGCCCCGAGCGCCTCGAGGTTGCCCAGGCTTGCGGCCCGTCGGGCGAGGGCTTCGGCTTCGTCGGCCTCGCCTTGCTCGCGGAGCATGTAGGCCAGGGCCAGGGCGCCGTTGGGGTCGTTGACGGCATCGGCCTCGCGGTAGGCATGCATGGCCTCGGCCACGTCACCAAGGTCCTGGTAGCAGTGCCCCAGGTTGAGCCAGGCGTCAGGCTCACCGGCGACGATGGCTCGGTTGAAGGCGTCGACAGCCTCGGTGAGCCGCCCCTGGGCCATGAGCTCGTTGCCCAGGTTGAAGCTGACCCACTCCTCCCCCAGCGCTACGGCCCGGCGGAAGCAGCCCTCGGCATCGGGGTGGCGGCCGGCGTCCGCCAGGTCGCAGCCAAGGTCGACCAGCGTGCGCGCATCAACTCCTTCCGCGGCCGCCCTCAAGCGTGCATCCAGGTCCTCCGACACGACGCCATCCTCGCGCACAGTCGGGCCGGCCGTGCCCTGGCTGACAAAGGAGGTAGGCCTCTCTCCGCGTTTGGCCCCCACGGCTCCGAACCCAAGCCACGGATGGCAGCGTGCCACCGGGGTCGTTTGGCCTTCGCGTGGCGCGCCCCACCAGCTGAGAGTCGGCTGCACTGCCTCGGTCGACCACGCTTCCCAAGACGCGCGCTGCTCGCCGACATGGGCGCTTCGCATGGATCTGCTCCCAACGGGCGGCGCACTCGTTGCCGCCGCCTCGCTGGGCCACCTCCGTGATGGGAGCCGGGGGCAGATGGCGACAGCGCTGCTGACGCTCATCACCCTCGTGGGCGTCGTAGTCCTCGCGGCGACCAGAAGCGCAAGGACCTCATACCTAGAGATAGACAAACATCTTCAAACGCGGGCATCTGTTCGACAACGCATGTGAGCGGGGTTACGTTGGGTCACGAGAGATCCGGACAAATCTCCGATTGAGGACATCATGGCCGCACTGCACACCGCCGTCGCCACGGCCGCGACCACCGGCGGACTCCAGGACTGGATCAAGTCCAACGTCATCCCGCTGCTCATCCTGGTCATCGCGGTCATGCTCTTCGTGATCGCCCAGCGCGGCGACAACGCCCGGGCCATGAAGGTCGTCGCCGGGGTGATCATCGCCCTCGCAGTCCTCGGCCTGGCCACGGGAGGCCATGCCGAGAACATGGGCCAGTGGCTCGCCGGCCTCGTGACGGGCTGACTGGACCGAGCTCATGCGGCTGCCAGTCGATGACGAGATCTACAACGTCAACGCGGTCTGGCTCGGGCCGCCGCGCAGGACCCTCCCCTGGCGGGCGCGCTACGTCGCCTACGCCGTCGGCCTGGTCGTCTTCGTCGTCCTGCAAGTCATCGAGCGACGACTCGGGATCGGGCTGGGGTTCTTCTCCCTGGCCTACAGCGTCATGGCGACGGTGGGCCTGACCCGCCTGATCCTCAGCGTGGTCGACCACGACCGTCCGCTCAGCTCGGTGCTCGCGGCCTTCGCGCACGAGATCGAAGCGCCCCGTGAGCAGACCAGGGTCACCGAGCACACCATCCGCCCGGCTCGCGTCCGAGCAGTCCCCTTTCGCGTGAGCCGGGCCCAACGTCGCGCCGCGCGTCGACGCCAGGCGCAGCCCCGGGAGGCGTAATGGGCTCCACCTCCGGCCTTGCCCTTCGACGTATCAGCGGCCACTGCACGGTGACCGCCGAGAAGATCCACGCCTGGTACCTGCTCGACCCGCAAGGGTGGTCCTTCCGTCCGGACTCGGTCCGCGAGCAGCTGATCATCGACGGCGCTGACACCTACGCCCAGCTGGTCAAACGCAACCTGCACATCCGCGTGACGACCCGGCCCTACCCGGTGAGCAACTGGGCCGCCGCCCACGACGCCAACGCCCCCGCCCCCCTGCCCGCGTGGCGGGACTACCTGGTGCGGGACCAGCATCACCTGGCCGGACGGTCGATGGCCGACAAGGAGGTCTACGTCGGGGTGGAGATCCCGGCCCGCAAGGGCCTGTACAAGGCGCTCGGCGGGCTGGCCGGGTCCATCTCCGACCGCGAGGTCGCGGCCCTGTCCGCCCGCATCCGCGAGACCGACGAGATCATGTCCTCCCCCGGGATGGACGGAGCGCCCGCAACACCCCGGCAGCTGGAGTGGCTGCTGCACCGCTCCTGCTCCCTGGGCCTGCCCGCTCCGCTGACGATCGGCGCCGTCGACGACGGCCACTGGGAGAGCGAGGACCTCGGCGAGTTCACCGACCACGTCCGCTGGACCGCGATCCCGTACGGCCGCACGATCCGGGTCGTCGGCGAGAACGACACCCAGCGCGTCGAACGACACGTGTGCGTCCTGTCCCTCGGCCGCATGACCGATCTGGAGATCCCTGCCGGCGTCCCGTGGATGCAGCGCACCGACCAGCTCGGCTTCCCGGTCGAGTGGTCCGGCCGGGTCGAGGTCGAGGACTCGGCCAAGGTCGGGGCCGCGATGCGGCGCTCGATCCAGAAGATCCGCGCCCAGAAGGACCACTACGAGCTGGAGCACGCCGAACCCGCTCCCGGCGCCCTGGACCGGCAGGCCGACAAGGCCCTGGCCGTCGAGGACGAGATCTCGATGGGCCTGTCCGGGCTGAGCACCCGCACGCGCGGCTGGTTCCGCTTGGCCGTCTCCGCCCCGACCGAGGAGGAGGCCCTCGAACGTGCCTCCGCCGTCCGCAAGCTGTTCGCCCCGCAGATCACCATCGCCCGCCCGGCCGACCAGTACGCCGTGGCCCGCGAGTTCATCCCGGGCGAGCGACTCGGCAGCACGGCATACCGGCGACGTATGCCGGTCACCACCCTGGCCGCCGCGGTCCCCGCAGCGACCGCGAAGGTCGGCGACCGGGTCGGCATCCACCTCGGCGAGACCTCCGGGACGTCCTCCCGGGTCGTCACCTGGGAGCCCTGGGAGATGACCGAACGCGGCGAGGAGTCTGGGCTTGCCGTGCTGTGCGCCGGCCTCGGCGGCGGCAAGTCCACCGCCGGCGGCAACATCATCTACCGATCGCTGCTGCAGGGAGTGCCGTGGACGGTGCTCGACCCGTCGGGGCGCCTGACCGCGCTGTGCCGCCTGCCCGAGCTGGCGGAGTACTCCCGGGCCGTCGACCTCCTCGACGCCCCGGCCGGCGTGCTGTGCACCTACCGCGTCATCGCCGAGCCCCGGCGAGAGCACTACTCCTCCGAGCTGGACTGGCGCACGGCGCAGGACAACGCCGCCGACACCCGGCGCCTGCTGACCTCCAGCGTCCTGCGGTCCATGCTCCCCCGGCAGATGCAGGACCACGTCCTGACCGAAGTCGCCCTGATGCGCGCCGTGGGCACGGTGCGGGCCACCAACACCGCCTCGACCATGGAGGTCGTCGAGGAGCTGGCCGCCCTGGACGGCGACCCGGAGCTGAGGCGGCACTCCGGCTACATGGCCGACTTCCTGCGCGAGGCGGCCAAGACCAGCCACGGCCGACTGATCTTCCCCGCCGGCTACCACCACGACTACACCCACGACGAGCCGTTGCTGACCGTCTACAGCCTGCGTGGCCTCGCCCTCCCCGACGAGAACACCCCGTACTCCGACGACCTCGACGAGCGCCTGAGCATGTGCGTGCTCTACCTCGCGGCCTGGCTGACCCAGCGCGGCATGTACTTCGGCGACGTCCACGCCCGCAAGGGGATCTTCATCGACGAGGCCTGGGCTCTGTCCACCTTCAGCACGGGTCGCCGGTTCATCGACCGCGCCTCGCGCGACAGCCGCAAGCACAACACCCGCGTCCTGCTGGCCAGCCAGAACCCGTCCGACCTGCTCGACCTCGGCCTCGCGAACCTCATCTCCGCAGCGTTCATCGGCCGGCTGACCGACGAGGGCGCCCAGCAGGATGCGCTGCGCTTCCTGCCGGGGGTGCGCGAAGGGGTGGGCTACGAGGCCATCTTCGGCACCCTCTCCCGCCCCTCCCGCGAAGGTCGGCGCGGGGCCCGCGAGTTCGTCTTCAGCGACGGCATCGGCGGGATCGAGCGCATCCGCATGGACATGTCCGCACACCCCGACCTCCTGGAGGCGTTGAGCACCACCGCGGACCCCGCGAAGGCCCGCAACCGGCTGGGTCGCCACCGCACGGACGCGCTCGTGGACGCCCCGGCGGTCCCGGTTGACGAGCTCGAGGAAGAGAGCGCCTGATGCGATCCCGGCGCGTCGCCCTGGTCCTCGCCGCCACCGCGGTGGCGATGCTCTGCGCGATCGCCGCGGCCTCCAGCGCACAGGCGCACCCCAGCATCCCGGGCATCCCCGACTGCAAGGACGCACCAACCGCACAGCTGCCCGGGGACGGCGTCACAGGGTTCCTCGACGCGCCGCCGAGCCCGGCGCCGGCCCCCGGTGACCCCTGGGCGCCCAACCCGACCACCAGCGTCTACGAGCAGTACGGATATGCCGGGCTGACCTGGCACACCTACGACCTGGGCTGCGGCGGCGACGTGCGGGACATGGGCGCCGCCAGCGACACCATGCTCGGCAACGCCGCCCTGTCCGTCGCCAACTGGGGCACCGCGGCCACGAACGGACTGCACAACACCATCGCCCACCCCGATGAGTACATGGCACCGCTGGACGACGTCGTCGGCACGGTCACGTCCCGCGTGCATGACGCCATCTGGTCCCCCTGGGGTGGCGCCGCCCTGCTCGGCGTGGTCGTCCTGCTCCTCTTCTACTCCGCCCAGGGCCGCCTCTCGGACGTCACGCGAGCGGCCGCGTGGGCGATCCTCGTCATCACCGTGATGGCCGGCCTGGCGCAGTACCCGGCGCGCGTCTCCAGCTTCTTCGACCAGACCATCACCGGCAGCATCGCCAGCGTCAACGCCGCCAGCTCGGGGCTGGCCTCCCTGCCAGCCACGTCCGACCCCGCCCGTGCACAAGGCTCCCTGCTGGTCGACCGGGTGCTGTATGACGCGTGGTTGCGTGGCGAGCTCGGCTCCAGCGACTCTCCGGCCGCCAGGCGATGGGGGCCAGCACTGTTCCGGGCCAGCGCCTACAGCTGGACCGAGGCCAAGGAGGCGAAGACCAGCCCGGACAAGGCAAAGGAGCTCGCCGACGCCAAGGCCGCAGCCTGGAAGGACACCGCCCAGCAGATCCAGGACCAGGACCCCACGACGTACGCCTACCTCCAGGGCAAGGTCGGGGGCCGGCTGGGGACCGGGGTGATGACCGTCTTCGGAGCCACCTTCACCGGCTTGTTCCGACTGGTGAGCGACCTGTTCACGTTCGCCGGGCTCGCGATGCTGCGACTGCTGGTGATGCTCTTCCCCGCCGTCGCCGTCCTCGGCGTCCTGGCCCCGTTGAGCGGCATCGTCAGACGGGTCGCCAACATCGGCGGCGCCTCGGTCGTCAACGTCATCGCGTTCGCCGCGTCGTCGTCGGTGCACACCACCGTGGTCTCGGCCATCCTGTCCCGGGCCCGGCTCGGCGGGATGAACATGCTGGCGCTCGTCCTGTGCCTGGTCGTCACGATCGTGGCGTTCGTGCTGATGTTCCCGCTGCTCTCGCTGACCAACATCGTCGGCCTGTCCCACGGTGGCGGCGTGAGTGCGCTCCGTCGCGCCGGACGACTGGTCACCCGGTATGCCGTCACCCGGCAGGCCGTCCACGACGGCACCGAACCCGAGGAACAGGAGGAGGCCCCCGCGCCTCCTGCCGGTTCCGACGCTGCGTCGGTGCGCTACCGGGTGGTCCACCTGCCGCCCGAAGTCTTCAGCCGACCGGACGCCGGCCACCGGCCAGTGCTCGCCGGGACCGCCGGCCCTGCCACGGGGCTCACCGGACGGGCGATGCCCGAACCTCGAGCAGCCACGCTCCGCCACACACCCCACCGGCTGCTGCAGGACAACGAGCACGTCATCGAGGGCACCGTGGTCGATCAGTCCCCGGCCAACCTGCGCCGCATCGCCAGCTACGACGTCCACGACTCCCAGACCGAGGTCCGCCGCGACGGGGTCGGGCCGCGGATCTACGACCCGGCAACCAAGAGCACCGTGCTGGTCCCTGCCGGGGAGCCGGACCTCGTGGAAGGGCCGCGCACGTGAGCACCCGGCGGGACGAGATCCTGCGCTGGCCGCTGTGGTCCTGGCGCAACTTCACGGTCACGGCCGCGGCGGTGCTGCTCCTTCTCGCGGGCCTTGGCCGAGTGGTGAACGCCGCCCCGATCACCACGCATCACGCATCCGTGGCCACGACGACGGCGGGCCCGTCGTCCACGCTGCCGCCGCAGCCGACTGGAACGCAGGTCGTCACCGGCTCCAGGACGAAGCCGTCGAACGTGCAGACGGACGCCGCGGCCGCGTCGGATCCCGCTGCGACCCGTGTCGCTGCGAGTTTCGTTCGCGCCTGGGCGAATCCCGAGCTGGACCAGGGCACCTGGCTGCACGGCATACAGCCGTTCCTCGCCCCGTCGCTGGCCAAGGCACTGTCGTCGACAGACCCGGCGCAGGTCCCGGCCAGCGCCGTGACCGGCGAACCGAGGCTGGTGCGCGTCACGGCCACGAGTTCGGTCATCAACGTCCCCACCGATGGAGGTCCGGTCGCCGTAACCCTGCGGGGCTCGGCCGGGCGCTGGAAGGTCACCGACATCGAGCCCGCTGAGCAGGCTCCGGCTGCCCCCACGCCCGCACTGACCCCGTCGACCGCTGGTCACTGACATGCCGGCGCCTCTGATCGCTGCTGCCGGCCAGCTGCTGAAGCGGCGCTTCATCCGCCGCGTCGTCACGGTCGCTGCGATCATCCTTCCGATCGCAGCGGCAGGAGTGGGTGCCCTGGTCCTGGTCCTGGTCCTCGTCGTCCAGGGCGGATCGCCACAACAGGACGAGTCGGCAGACAGCAGCTGCTCCACGGTCACCGGTCAGGCGGCCGTCAGCGTGGCTGACCTGACCCCGGAGCAGGTGGCCAACGCCCAGACCATCGTGGCGGTCGGCCGGAAGCTCGATGTCCCGCCGTACGGATGGGTGATCGCCGTCGCCACGGCCATGCAGGAGTCCGGCTTGCGGAACGTGAACTACGGGGACCGCGACAGCCTGGGGCTCTTCCAGCAGCGGGCGGGATGGGGCAGCGCGCAGGACCGGACGAACCCCGTCGCCGCTGCCCGGATGTTCTACCAGGGCGGCACCGGGGGGCAGCCAGGGCTTCTCACGGTGCGTGACTTCGAAGGCTTGCCGCTGACTCGGGCCGCTCAAGCCGTGCAACGCAGTGCGTTTCCCGGCGCATACGGCCGCTGGGAGGGGCTCGCACGGCAAGTCGTCGGCAACCCCACCGTGCTGTCCGCCACCTGCTACGACGCCGGCACCTTCACCGCCGACGGATCAGCGGGCGGGTCTGCCGTGGCAGCCGCTCTGTCCGTCATCGGCACGCCCTACAGCTGGGGTGGTGGTGGCGTGACGGGCGCGAGCCGCGGCTTCGGCGCGGGGTCCTCCGTGGCTGGTTTCGACTGTTCCTCCCTGGCGCAGTACGCATGGTTCAAGGGGGCCGGCGTCCGGCTTCCGCGAGTGACCGACCAGATCGCCGCGAGCCTGCCTCACCTCCCGAAGTCCGCGAGGCTGCAGGCGGGAGATCTGATGTTCTTCCACGCCCCGTCAGACCCTCCCGGTAGCTATCACCACATGGGGATCTCCGACGGGCACGGCAACATGGTCCACGCGCCGCAGACCGGCAAGACGGTCGAGGTCGTGCACGACGTGATGCACAACCCCTACTTCGCCAGCCAGTTCGCATTCGCCGCGCGCCCGCCGACCTCGCGCTCGGGGTCCATGCAGGGAGGGGGAGCTCATGGATGAGCCCGAGTTCGACCGGGAGCTCCAAGCGCTCCTGGATGGCCGACTGCCTCGGGCGGCGTCAATTGCTCAACCGCCCTCGTCGCTCCCGCCAGCGGTGGTGGCGTTGCGCGCCGTCAACATCAGCGAGCCGTTGGTCGGGCACCGGGCACGCTTCCAGATGACCAGCTACGGCGAACACGGCGAGTGGCTGGACTACGGGTGGCGAGACGGGATGCGCATCGTCAGCGAGCCAACGGAGGTTGACGGCTTGTCCGAGGCCGGGGTGTGGGTGCAGGAGGAGGCCGACTACTACCGGACCATCGCCGGCAACCCGGACCTGCCTCGCTTCGCTGCGGGCATCTCGCGTCTCTGGGTCGAGCAATACGTGAGCCAGGAGGCACTTGGTCAGCCAGGTTCGGGACGCCTGGACACGGACTCGACGGACCCGTGGCTGGCCGAGGTGGTCAGCGACCCCAACGCGCCCCGGATCAACAGGCCAGTCCCTGCACGAGAGGTGCACTCATTCATCGGCCGGCGGGCCATCGCCGTGGACGATGAGGGGCGCTACCGGTTCGACCTGCGCATCGCGGACCAACCGACGTATGGCGAAGACCGCCGGGTCTATGTGTCGGTGGTCGACGAGTCGGACTGGTTCCTCTGGAGTGCCCGGAAGTACACCGGCCGTCATCCTTCGATGACCTCCGTACTCGCGGACCAGCTCTGGATCGAGTGCTGAGGCGAGGCACCTCGCGCCGCGGCACACGGCGGACGTCTCGGTGAGCTGCCTACGGACTTCGAGCGCGGCGAAGGCCCGTCGTGGCACCTCCACCCGGGCACCGGCTCAGTCAGGGAAGTTCACGATCGCCCAGGCCAGGGGCAGCTGGTCCTGTCGGGGTTCGGGTTGCGCCAGGTGTCCCGGACCGAAGAAGTCGCCGGTGAGGAAGTTGTCGGCGTCGGCGATCTGCCGCGGGGAGACCTGGCCCTGGTACTCGAAGCCGTCGATCACGTAGGGGATCCCGGAGCTGCCCAGCACCGACGGCCCATTCATGAGCTGGAAGTGCAGGTGCGACGCGTTGGCGTTGCCGGTGTTGCCCAGGCTGGCGATGACCTGGCCCTTGTGGACCCTGTCGCCGACCTTGACCTTCAGGCTGCCCTTGAGCAGGTGGGCGTAGAAGGCGTACACGCCCCTGCCCAGTCGCAGCACGATGTGGTTGCCGTCCACGGTCTGCAGCGTCAGCTTGCGGGCCAGGACCGGGTCTTTCGCGGGCAGCACGCCGGGTTTGTTGGCCTCCATCGTGTCGAGCGTCTCGGTGACGGTGCCGTCGGCGACGGCGAGGATCGGCGAGCCGTAGTCCACGTAGCTCTCGTTCCGGGTCTTGTCACCGGTGTAGAAGGCGCCCTGGTCATTGGTCCGCTTCCAGTCGATCGCGAACAGCTGGGCCGCGGCGAGGTTGCCGTTGACCGCGACCGGCGAGCTGCGGTGGGCGAAGCCCGGCGCGCAGCACCCGTTGAGCGCGACCCAGTTGCGCCCCTTGAGCGGTGGCCCGATGGTGACCGGGCCCCTGGCGGAGATCCGGTAGGGCGTCACGGTGTAGTCCGCGGCCTTCGGCTTCGTCACGACCGGGCTCGTCGCACCCTCGATGAACAGGTGGTGCAGGACGTATGCCGGCGCCTCGTCCAGGGATCCGAAGGCGAAGTCGACGAAGACCAGCCGTGCCTGTTGGGGCGGGATCACCGTGCTCTTGACTGGCACGGCGGGAAGGGCGCGCAGGCGGTTGCAGTCACCGAAGGGGCATGCGGGGTCGACCAGCTGCTTGCCGGCGAACGAGGCGATGACCCTGCTGGGGTGGAAGGCGTCGACCACCTCGAGCTTGCGGAGGGTCGCCGGGACGACGGACGCGTTCTGCAGCAACAGGTTGTAGGCCACGTGGTAGCGGCCATCGGTCCCCCGGAAGGGGAACGTCGAGGGGTTCTCTACCGTGACGGTCAGCGGGGTGTAGGCGTCCTTGAGGGTGATCCCCGCAGGGGGCGGATCGAACGGGGAGCCACCGTCGGCGCCGGCGCCCGTCGCCGGCACCAGCCCGGCCGCTCTCGGTGGTGCCGCCGCGCTGAGGGTGGAGGAAGCCAGAGCCGCAAGCCCCAGCAAGAACACAAGCACGAAGCCGAGTCTGCGCATGGTGCACCTCTCAAGGCTGCATCCGTCCAGTCTCGCCCCAAGTCGAGCCGGCTGGGAAGGCCTGCGCGGCAGGGCGGCTGTGGCCGAGCTCGGCGTCGACCTGAGCAACTGCGACCTCAGATCGCCGACGGAGCACGCACTGAGCGCCCGATAGCCCCGAACTGGCCGCCAGCAAATTCCCACGTGGTGTGGGGTGCGGTGGGCAAGCAATGACGATGACGGACGGTGGGTCAGCTTGACGGCTCAGACATGACCGGCACGTGCTCTCTGCCTGCGACCACCACGTACCCGTCGGCATGGGGGTCGAAGGTGGTGGTCTCCACCGTGAGCCCCACGCTCTGCAACTGCGCCACGAGTTCCTCGTACCGGAATGGCCAGATGGACAACCGCTCCGTGCAGGCACGGACCGACCCATCCGGCTCGACCTGTGCGACCGCAATCTCCAGGTAGTGCTCTTGCTCCCAGCGTTGCTCGATCTGCCAGTAGTAGGTGACGACCGCATCCTGGCCGTTGCGGCGGATGAGTCGATCCCGGGTGTCCAGCCGAGAGCCGCCAGCGCGCACGAGCTCCCACGTGCGTGACGTGAGCACGAGGCGTCCGCCGCGATTCAGTAGCCGTGACATCGCGGCCAGTGCAGCCAACCGGCCCGAAGCGCCTTCAGCATGACCTAGCGAGTTGCCCACGCAGAACACCAGATCGAACGTCGAAGCGTCGAGGTGGTCGGGCAGCTCATCCCAGCTGGCGTGAAGTGTCCGCAGCGAGGCACCCATCTCGTCAGCGAGTTCCTGGGTCCGGCGAACCATCCCACCGCTGGCGTCTGCCGCGACCACGTCCAGGCCGAGACCGGCGAGACCAACCGCGAGCTGGCCGGTTCCACATGAGCAGTCGAGGACGCGCGCGTTGGGCGGCAGGGACTTCACGAGATCACTGAAGGCCGCGACTGCGCCGGCAGGGGTCAACTTGGCGTCCGGGATCAGCCACTCATACACGTCGGGGAGCGCCCCATAACCAGCCACCGTGATCACCTCCGTCAACTCGACAACACATGGGGTGGACGACCGCGCCCTGCCATGCCTGCCTTGCTCCGTCGCACTGCGCCGCACCGTGTCAGCGGCGCATCGAGCAGCCAACCACTCCCGGTCGCTCCGGCTCCACCAGATTTCCCACCTGGCGCGACGTCCTGCCGCATATTCCGCAGCACACGACCTGCTACCCAGCGACGTGGGAACGCGGTCAAGGCTCTCCAGCAGTAGAGGCCCAAGCCGTCGACCATCCGAGGATGCCGCATTCCCGCGGGCCTCCGATGGGGAGACCTCTCCGAGATCAGAGTGTGCTCGCCTCGTGCTCCAGGACTCCCATGATCACGTCGTCGTGCCATCTGCCGTCTACGTAGGCGGCCTCGCGCTCGCGCCCTTCCTCGACGAAGCCGCACCTGAGATAACAGCGGATAGCCCGGGTGTTGTACGCCAGCACTCGGAGATCGATCCGGTGCAATCCCAGTTCGCTGAACCCGTATCGGAGGACTGCCTGGGTGACTTCCGTGCCCAGACCGATGCCCAGCCGGCGGGAGTCGAGCAGCCCTACGGCATACCGTGCTCGCCTGTCGGCTTCGTCCAGTCCGTGCAATCTGGCCGTGCCGATGAAGCCGCCCTCGAACTCAATCGCCCAGTGCAGCGGGTTGGAGTCGGTGCTGACCGCCTCGTACCAGGCGGCCGCGTCCTCCAGCGGCATGGGGACCGGTTCCTTGAAATCGGGAGACCCGCCGAACATCCGGATGATCTCGGGGTCCTTGCCGCATCGGACGCGGTCGTCAACGTCCTCGGGCCGGAACGGTCGCAGCACCGCGCGAGAGGAGCGCAGGCGGGGGGTCCGCTCTGGGACGATCATGGACGTCATCATGTCGCGAAGCGGTTCAGCGAAACGTCCTGACATGCCGCGAAGAGTGACGACCTGAACTGCCGATGAGCGGATGCCAAGTCAATTCGCCCCAGACGGACGCGCATTCTCCTTGCCGACCAGCTCGGCCCTCGGCCGTCGATGACGCAGGGCGTCCACATGGGGCCGCAAGGCGCCGAACCCGTGGTGGTGCGGGCTCTGGGCGACGTTTACGCCGGACCCTCGCGAGGCCAGCACCAAGCCCGAAAGCGGCGACTCAACCTCACCCGGGGCAGGTCGGCAGCTCTACGCCGAGCCGCGCGCGGATCTCTCACCTGCGGAGATGGAGCCGACGAGGGGACTCGAACCCCTGAGTTCCAGGGCGGCGTGGCCGCGATGGACGTCCCAGCATGGTGCTCGAGGTCGTGTCGCAGTTGGTGGATCATCCAAGTGGGAGTCACGGGGGGCCATAGGCGAGGCCGTACGGGCAGCCGAGACTCATTCCACCCGACCGACAGAGATCGGGGCGAAGCGGCACGACGACGTTTACGATCGTCGCGCTGAATCTGAAGGCCAAAGAGGGACTGTCGAATGACCGCCGCCCACACGTACACAGGAACCGACTTCTACTGCGACGTTGCGATCCCGAACGCCGACGAGCTGCGACTGGTCCACAGCGATGAGCGGGTGCTCGCCTATCACCACACGAGGCCCTACTGGGACGTGCACATCGTGGTCGTCCCGAAGCGGCATATCGGTTCCCTCACCACTGCGGATTTCGCCGACGAACTCGACCTCCGAGCCCTCTTCAGGGTCGTCCAGTCGGTCGCGCGCGATGTGGAGAGGGCCCACGGAGCTGCTGCCGTTCTCACGAACCTCGGTGAGTACCAGGACAGCAAGCATCTGCACGTGCATGTCTACAGTGGGGCCGCGCGCTCTCGATGACGGCCCTCCTAGGCCAGAGTTCGCGCTTTCCACTCGAAGGGCAGGCCGAGCGCCCGGTAGTGCTCCACGGTCCGGGCGACCAGCGCCCCGAGGTCGACCTCGGTCAGCTCGGTCAGGTGCGAGGAGGACAGGACGAAGCCGCCGTTCCCGGTCACGCACCGGGTCAACGGGCCGTCGGCGGTGGCCTGCCCGTTGGCCGGCAGCCGGTGCGGGAAGCTGGGACGGACCTCGCGGTCATGGCACTGAGCAGGTCTGTGGGGTCCACGGTGAGGGGCCCGCTCGTGGCACGCCGAGGTGGAGCGCGCGGGGGTTCCCGCCTTCTCGGGGTCTCGCACGCCATCCAGGGAGCATGGCCCCATCGGTTTGGCGCGGCCGGCGCCGACGCGGGTCTGCGCATTGACCGGAACCATGAGCGCTGGGAGGTGACCCGCTGACGATGCGGGTACGGCAGCCGCGTGCACGGGCATGCGCTGCCGCCTCGTCGAGACGGCGATTACCCCTGTGCGATGAGGCGTTGCATCGTGGTTTGGCCGAGGTGGGCCATGGGTGGGTTGCTCTGGTGGTAGTACCAGATAAGCCCGGCTGACTGTTGGAATGCCCAGGCCTTGCCGCGTTCCCATTGCAGGTCGCTGCAATGCAAGCCCTCGCGAACAACCGCTCGGGGGCCCTTCTCCAGCAGGTGCCAGGCGACCACGAGGTCAAGTGCTGGGTCAGCTGCACGAAAGTCTCCACTGTCAACCACGCCAGCGAGGCGGTCACCCTTGACGAGGAGGTTGCCTGGGATGAGATCGGTGTGTGACATGACGTCGCCGTCTTCGCGAGGGAGGTCGCGGTACCTGCTCCAGAGCCGGCGCATGGCCGTCGTATCGGCGAAATCCTCGGACCGCACGATGCATTCCCGCATCCACGCGTCGTGGTTCTTGAGGTTGCCGCCTCGATTGTGACCGTCGAAGGTTCGACCGCCTGTTTCCCATCGCCGCAGTGAGGAAATCAGCATGACAAGGTCCGCGGCAAACTCGTCTGAGTCTTGCAGAGAGGTGGGAGTGGGCGTGGTGCCTTCGATCCACGTTTGCACAGACCACCAGCCTGGGTATCCGTGGCCGGGTTCACCGATGAGGAGCAATTCAGGGGCCGCGAAGGTGCTCGCCCGGCCAAACTCGGACATCGCGGCCCCCTGAGCAACAAGGCAAGACGCCGAGTGTTGTTGGTCGGCACGGCGCAGTGGAAACCGCGCTGCGAGACCGTCGCCGATGCGGAATATGGCGTTTACCGTTCCCGCACCGGGCACGGGGGCCACGCGGTACTTCGCCCATTGAGGGGCCTGATCGGCGATCAGCGCGTGAACTTGAGAGGTGGAGATGCTGATCTGGTCCTGGTGCATTGTCACCGTCGTATTCGACCAAGCAGGCAATTGGCTCCACAACCACATACCCAGCGCCGGCCCGGATCGAGGCCACAGCTGGATCCCGTACCGCTGCCCGCCGCGAAGCCTTGGCCGCGTTGGAGCCCGTGATGTCATCCAGCGGAGTCGGTCAGTACTCCGCCCGCACCAGGTTCCGCGAGGTGGCCGAGCAGTGGCACGAGGAATTCGAGCAGTTGGTCACCGCCGGGCGCCCCTCCCCCACCACCGCCAACCAGACCGCAACACCCTTGACCGCCACGAGGACACGGAGTCAACGTGACCGCCCCGCCCCAGTTGAGGACCGGGCGGTTTGTCGCTCAGGGCGCTCCCCTGCGGAAATGGAGCCGACGAGGGGACTCGAACCCTAACCACCTGTGTCTGGCGGGGCACTTCTCAACGCTTCGCGAGTCTGGCGAAACGCGTTGTGCTGTGGTGGATTTGGCCGATCTGGTTGCTTAGCCGCATCGGGCGATTCCTATCGTTTCCCGTTCAAAGCGATGGCATAAACGATGGCTTCCGGACGGCCAGTTCACACCGGGGCACCGCCAGCCGACTAGTCGCCCCGCACCATCAACTGCGCGGGCCCCGCGTCCGCTCCTCCCAGCTGCTCGGCCATGTCCTGGTTGAAGGCAAGCAGCTCATGGAATGGCACCGCCTTACGGGTGGCGGCTCCGAGGTCTTGTCCTTCCTCGGACCACGGCGGCGGGAACACCGACAGGCCTTCGTTGAGATTCAACCGACCGACCTCTCGCTCCCAATCCGGCCAGCGCAGCTCCGAGTAGAAGTCGGCTGTGCGGCCGTCGAGGGCCCACTCGAGGAACGCGCCGTAGCCTCCGCCGATCGGGCTCCAACTCAGCGTGTCGGGGCCCCAATAGCAGACCTCGCCGGGCTCCCCGGGCAGGTCGCCGCCGTTCACCGCCCAGATGCCACCGAGGACGTCGTAGGCCACAACCAAGTGCCCGGGAGGTCCTTGGGTGGAGGCCGGGTCGCCGAGCCCGTTGACGCCGGCCAAGTCGTCGAGGCCGGTAGCGCCCGCTCCAAGGATTCGGAGCCAGCCGTCCTCTACGAAAATCGCGCCGCAGTGGAGCGCGACGGCGCCCATGGGCGAGCGGGCCGTGATCTGGAGCCGATAGAGGGTCTCGCGCCCCGTGTCCGACTCTGCTGGAGTCGACCAAGCCACAGTGCTTTGCTCGATGAGTCGTCGAATCTGCGGCCATGCTGGTTGCTCGACGTCGGTGAGCTCCTCGATCGCGCGCACATTCCCCATGGCCCCATCGTGGCAGGCGGTGACCACCGTGTATCCACAACCCGCGGAAGACGCGTTGACCCTGCAGGAGCCGGTCCGAGCGGGCCGGTTTCGTGCTCAGCGAGTTTTCTCCGGTGGTGGGTGTTCGTCAGTCAATGGGGCCCAATGTCTCTTCTGTCGTCTCTTCCGCACGTGGGATCGGGGGACCTCCGGGTATGGCGTGGACCTGACGGCACACTCACGGTGGAGTCATTGCGGGAGGTGCTGCGCTGTGGGTGTAGCGAACGGAAGGCAGTCCCGGGCCAGGGCTTCAGGTGTCGTCTTGGCCGGCTTCGTTGTCATGGCCTGCTACGTCGGCTTCGTGGGGTTAACGGTGGCCGGCGACACGATGGTGGATCCTGGCGGTTGGAAGGGGTTGGCTCTGACGGCCGCGTGGTTGCTTCCCATGCTGCTCCTGTGCGTGCTGGCGTACTTCCGGCCGTCGGTGGCGGTGCCCGTGCTCGCTGTGGCCGCGTGCGTGCCTGTTGTTTTTGGGGCTTTGGAGCTTTGGGACTATGCGCGCTGGCAGGCGTGGGAGGAGCGCACCGGGCCGGTCTCGCTGGTCCTGGCATTGGTCGTGGCCGCCGCTGCCGCTGTTGTCGGGCTGTCCCGCCCAACTGCGGCGGGGATATTGATGCTCGTCGTGGCCGTGGTGCCGGTGGCTCTGGCGGCTATCGGGGCTGGCGCGGACTGGCTTCGTCCAGTGTCGATCGGCTTGGTGTTGGCGCCGGTGGTGGCTTCGGCGGTCCTGTTCCTCATCGGTGGCCGGAGGGGCGTGCGAGCTTCAGCGAGAACCGACCTCCGCGGGGTTGCGCATTGACGGCGACAGTGGGCCGCTGGACCCGCACAACACCCGGACGCAGCTGCGATCCGCGGCCAAGCGGATTGGCTTCGACTGGGTGACGCCACACGTGTTCCGCAAGACGTGTGCCACGATCCTGGACGACGCGGGCCTGACGGCCCGGATGATCGCCGACCAGCTCGGCCTCTCCCGGCCGTCGATGACCCAGGACGTCTACATGGGTCGCAAGGCACCGAACCCGACGGTGGTGCGGGCCCTCGACGAGGCTTCCCCGGACCCGCGCGAGGCTCACGACGTGACCGAAAGCGATGGGTCAACGATGGATCTGACACTTCAGCGCTCAGGCCGCGAGACGCCAAATGGCCTCTCACCTGCGAAAACAGAGCCGACGAGGGGACTCGAACCCCTAACCACCTGTTTACAAGACAGGTGCGCTACCGATTGCGCCACGTCGGCCGACCCGCGCCGGGGCACGGGACGCGCCCACCGCGGTGGGTGGGCTCGCGAAATGCTACCGG
>DASSPC010000016.1:0-10536 GCA_035699865.1 Oryzihumus sp.
TCCGCCGCCAGTGGGGCTGGGCTGTCCAGCCGCCGGCGCGACCGACCGGGCCACGCTGCCGTGATGCCGGCGGCGAGGGCAAGCAGGCCGCCTGCGAGCAGGGTGTCGCGCCGCACGCCGGGGGAGTGCGCCCACACCGCCGCGTAGCCCACCAACGGCACGTCAGCGATGGCCCGGTAGGCCGTGTCTCCGCGCAGCGAGGCGGTCCACGGGTCGGCGGCTTGGTTGGCGTCACCCTTGGTGCGCACCACGACCGTGCCGCCTGTGCGGTCCAGGGTCGTGATGCGATGGACGACCAGCTGGTCCGGCGCCCCCGGCCGGTGGAAGACGATCACGTCTCCGGCGCGGACCTGCGACATCGGCACCCGCTGGGTCACCACGACGCTGCCGACGGGAAGCTTCGGGGTCATGCTCGAGGACAGGACGGGGCGGACCTGGTAGCGGCCCGTGAGCACCCCGGCGGCCGCGGTCACGAAGGCCAGGGCCAGCACGAGGAGTGCCGCGTTGGCCGACCACCGGCGCCAGCGACGGCCCGGGGTGGTGGGGGAGGAGCTCATGACCTGTCCCTTCTCTGCTGGTGGTGGGGCGAGTGGTGAGCCGACACCGGCCGGCCCACCACTCGAGCGCTCAGCCCTGGTAGCTGACCGTGATCGTGGGGGTGACCGTGCCGCCCTCGGCAGCGTTGGTCAGGCTGTCGCAGCCGTTGCTCCCCGCGTAGAACTCCGTGGTCCACTCGTCGTGGCCACCGACGGGCAGCGGGCCGGCAACCTGCACCGGGTGCGCCTCGAAGTTGGCCAGGGTGCCCCGGTAGACGTCCTTGTTCACCCCGCCGTCCGGCGACATGATCGCCACGCACATCTGGCCAGCCAGCGCGTCGCTGGCCGGGTCGGCGCCCCGGGTGTCGGAGGCCCTCAGCCAGATCGCATCCGCCTGCACGGTGCCGGTGTTGGTCACGCTCACCTTGGGCGCCCCGTTGCTGAAGGTCGAGTTCGTCGGGCCGAAGGCGCCGAACGTGATCGCCTTGCCGTCCGAGCTGGTGGTCGCGCCTGCAGCGTTCGTGGACGCCTGGACGTTGATCCGGCCGGCGGTGATCTGCTGCGTGGAGGCCACCGCGTCGGTGAACGTGGCGCCGGCGCCGGCACCGATGAGTCCGAGCGAGGCCAGCCCCAGGGCCCCAGCCATGGCGAGCTTGCGAGTGGTCATGTGCATTCTCCTTCTCGTGATCGACCAGCCGACGGTCGCCGCTGGTGCCGAGGACGGCAGTCACGAGAGTGCGGTGGCGGGCCAGCCCGGGTCGTCATCAGATTTGTGGAGATCCACCATTTGCATGAGTTGCGCCTCACCCCGTCATGTCAGGCTCCCGTCCGGCGGGACGGGGAAGGCATCCCCGTCGCGTCGGGGACACGGACACCGGGGCTGACGGAGGGGACGCATGGGGGATGTCACGCAGGCTGGGCAGGAGCCGGCGGGGCGGGGCGGTGCCACGATGGGGACGGGCGTATCAGCGCCGCCGCTGGTTGCCGTGGTCGAGGACAGCGTGATCCTGGCGGAGACGCTGTGTGCCGCTCTGGAGGCCGAGGGCATCCCGGCCACGGCTGTGCCGGTCACCGAGTCCGGGGATCTCCTTCCCCGGATCACCGCTCTTCCCGCACGGCTGGTGCTCCTCGACCTGGACCTCGGGCCTGGTGGCGACGGCGTACGGCTGGTCGAGCCCCTCGTGGCAGCGGGGCGCACCGTCCTGGTCCTGACCGGCAGCGCCGACCCCATGAGGATTGCCGCTGCCCTGGAGCGCGGGGCGGTCGGCCACCAGGTGAAGGGCGCCGGGTTCGAGCAGGTGCTCAGGACAACCCTGCGTGCCCTGGAGGCCAGCGGGCCACTCGACCCCGTGGTCCGCACGTCGTTGCTGTGCGAGCTGGCCCGGACGCGGCGGCGCAGGGAGGAGGAGCTGGCTCCCTTCCGGCAGCTGACCGAGCGCGAGACCGAGGTGCTCGTCGCGCTGGGCCACGGCCGCTCGGCGCAGCAGATCGCCGCCAGCTGGGTGGTGGCCGAGGCCACCGTCCGCACCCACATCCGTGGCGTGCTCACCAAGCTGGGCGTCCGCTCCCAGCTCGAAGCGGTCGCGCTCGCCTGGCTGGTCGGCGTCATCCCGAACGCGGTCATCCCGAACGGGGGCATCTCCCCGCTCTGGCTGACCTGACGCTGTGTCCTGCCGCCCGATGCCGAGAGGGACGTTTCTGGGGGTTTGTGGCCCCTCAAACCCCCAGAAACGTCCCTCTCGGCGGGCAAGACCGAGGGCAATACCAGCGGGCAAGCTCGGCGGGCGGCTCCGCGCGTCAGCGGGTCAGCGCGACGGCCACCTCGCCGGCAACCTGCGCGTTGCCGAGCACCAGGTCGATGTTGGCCTGCAGGCTCACGCCGTGCGTGTGCTCGTGGAACCACGCGAGCAGGAACGGCGTGACGTCCTTGCCGGTGATCCCTTGTGCCGCAAGGGCTTCCAGGCCCGAAGCCAGCGTCGCGTCGTGCAGGTCGCGCGGCATCTCCTTGCCGTCCGGGATCGGGTTGGCGACGACCAGGGCCTGGGGCAGCCCCAGCCCGTCCCGGGCGCGCAGCACCGCGGCGACCTCGTCGGCCGAGCGCGCGACCCAGGGCACGGCATACCCGCTGTCCTGGATGTAGAAGCCGGGGAAGCGTGAGGTGCCGTAGCCGACGAGCTCCACCGACAGCGTCTCCAGCCGTTCCAGCGTCGCCCCGACGTCGAGGATCGACTTCACGCCGGCGCAGACCAGCGCGACCGGCACCGAGGCCAGCGCCGGCAGGTCGGCCGACTCGTCGAAGCTGTGCACGGCGCCGCGGTGCACCCCACCCAGGCCGCCGGTTGCGAACACCCGGATGCCCGCCCGGTGGGCCAGGTATGCCGTGGACGCCACCGTGGTCGCGCCGGTCAGGCCGGCGGCGCAGACGTTGCCCAGGTCGCGGATGCTCGACTTGACCACGACCGGGTCGGTGGCGATCCGCTCGAGTCCGGCGGCGTCCAGCCCGATGCGGACCTGTCCGTCGACCACCGCGATGGTGGCCGGCACCGCACCCGACCCGCGGACTGCGTCCTCGATCTGGCGGGCGATGCGCGCGCTGGACTCCGTGGGCAGGCCGTGGCTGATGATCGTGGACTCCAGGGCGACCACACCCCGGCCGTTCTCGAGCGCGGAGCGGACCTCGTCGGCAATGATCACGGCAGCACCCTAAGCACCCGGGAGGCCCTCATGCCCGTTGTCGTCTGTGTCGCCGGCGACGTGATGCTGGACATCATCGTGGCCACCGACCATCCGCTGCGAGAGGACGACGACACCCCGGCCCGCATCTCGCTGTCCGCCGGTGGGCAGGCCGCCAACGTCGCCGCCTGGGTGCGCCACCTCGGCGGTGAGGCCCGGCTGTTCGGCCCCCGCACCACCGGCGCGGTCGGCACGATGCTCGACGAGCAGCTGCGGCAGCGCGGGATCAGCCTGCACGGCCGGCCGCGGGACGCCGACGCCGGTGCGGTGGTGTCGCTGACCACCCAGGGCCACCGCACCCTGGCCTCCGACCCCGGCGACCTGTCGTGGATCGACGCCTCATTGGCAGACCCGGCCTGGCTGGCCGGCGCGGACTGGCTGCACGTGTCGGGCTACCTGCTGCTGCGTGCGCCGGATCCCGATGTCCTCGTCGCCGCGGCGCACGAGGCACACGTCGAGGGCCTGCGGGTGGGGGTCGACCTGGCGTCGGCGGGGATGATCGCGAGCTTTGGTGTGCAACGGTTCTGGACGCTGGTGCAGGACCTGCGCCCCGAGGTGGTGTTCGGCAACGAGGCCGAGTGGCAGGTCCTCGGTGTGGAGCCCGCCTCGCTGGCCGACGTCGACTGCGAGGCCGTGGTCAAGCGCGGTGACCGCGGGTCGGGGTTCTTCGACGGCGGCATCCACCACGAGCACGTGCCGGTGCCGGGACCGGTCGTCGACGTCACCGGGGCCGGTGACGCCCTTGCCGCGGGCTACCTCGTGGACGGCCCCGACGCGGCGATGCGGGCGGCGGCCGAGTGCATCGCCCACCAGGGGGCGCAGCCGCCGGCCCGCTGACCGCGGTCGTCAGTCGCCGGACAGCCGCGCCACCCGGCCGTGCTCGCCGGAGGCCCAGCAGGCGCCGTCGGCCGCGCACTCGACGCTGTCGAGGCTGCCGCTGTCGAACGCCGTCCACGAGCGCCCGCCGTCGACCGAGACGTCGGAGCCGGTCGGCCCCACCGCCAGGGCGGTCTCGTGGGTGCCGTGCACCCACGCGGAGCCGGAGCGGTAGCCACCCGGGGAGCGGCCGGTCACGGCGTGCCAGGTCTGCCCGCCGTCCGTGGTCCAGGCGGCGTTGTCGTCAGCGCCGGTCGGGTCCGTGAAGTCGCCACCCACCACCACGCCGCGCCGGGCGTCGCGGAACCGCACCGAGAAGATGCCGCCCGCCTCCGCGCCGGCGACAGGCGTGCCGGTCACCGACCAGGTGGAGCCGCCGTCGTTGCTGCTGAACACCCGGGCCGGGTCGACCCCTCCCGTGGCGAGCCACGCCTGGTGGCCCGGTCCGGCCGTGAGGCAGGTGCCGCTCGCGGCGAACCCGAACTCGCCTTGCTCGGCCGCCGGCATGCCCGCCGGGTCGACCAGGGACCACGAGTGGCCGCCGTCGCGGGTCCGGATCAGCCGGAACTTCCCGTCCACCGGGTCGCTCACGGCAAGGCCGTTGCGGTGGTCGAAGAACGCCATGCAGTCGTAGAACGCCCGCGCGTCGGTGTTGCGGAACGACTCCGCCCACGAGCGCCCGCCGTCGTCGGTCACGTAGACCCGGCTGTCCTCTCCCTCGCCGATCGAGAGGGCCACCGCGTGCTGGGCCGAGGTCGCCTCGATGTCGCGGAACTGCAGCGCCTCGGTGCCCGCTGGGCCGACCGACTCCCACGAGCGGCCGCCGTCGGTGGTCCGCAGCACCGTGCCGCCTGTGCCGCTCGCCCAGGCGACCTCGCGCGAGACAGCGGACAGCCCGCGCAGCCGGGCGTCGCTGCCGGTGGGGGAGTCCACCCACCGGTATGCCGTGTGCTCACCGCCGTGCCGCGGCGCACCACCCGGGTCGTGTCCGGGCGCGGCGTTCGTGCCGAGCATGGTTCCCCCGATCATCAGGGCTGCCGTCATCAGGGACCCCGTCCCCGCCAGAAGCGTCATGGCGCGAATCTAGGGCGGATCGGGCAGGTCGGACATTCGAGACGTCGACGGGGCGGGCCCCCGGGAGGGAGCCCGCCCGTCGACGGTGCGCCCGGCCGGCCCGGCGAGCCGGACCGGCCGGTGGTGGGTCAGGCCGCGTGGACTGCCACCGGGGTGTCGGCCCCGTCGGCCGCGAGCCGCTGGTGCTTGATGTTGAGGCCGATCACCGTGATGACGGCACCGCCGAGGATCATGCAGGCCGCGACGATGAAGGCCCGGGTCGAGCCATACGTCTGTGCCGCGAGGGCGATCTGGTGCCTGGCCTGGGCCATCGCCTCCGGGGACGGCTGCTGGCCGGTGCCCCCCTTGGCCTTCATGGCGGTGGCGAGCTCGAGCGCCCGTTGCGTGCCGTTGGTGGCCGCGACCGTCGCCAGTGTCGCCAGCCCCAGCGTGCCACCGACCTGCTGCATGGTGTTCAGCACGGCCGAGCCCACGCCCGA
Organism: Oryzihumus sp.; assembly: GCA_035699865.1. Classification (GTDB taxonomy): domain Bacteria; phylum Actinomycetota; class Actinomycetes; order Actinomycetales; family Dermatophilaceae; genus Oryzihumus. The sequence goes on from DASSPC010000016.1 coordinate 5,699, forward strand.
GTCCTTCTTGGCCACGCCGGCCACGGCGGTCAGCGTCAGCGGCACGAAGGTCAGGCCCATGCCGACCGAGAGCATGAGGATGAACGGCAGCAGCCCGGTGACGTACTCGCTGGTGACGGTCAGGTGGGAGAAGCCCCACATGCCGCCTGCGGCCAGCAGGGTGCCGGCGCCGGCGATCCAGCGCGGGTCGACCCGGTTGATCAGGCGCGAGGCGATCTGTGCGGCAATGACCACGCCGAAGCTGAACGGCAGGAACGCGAAGCCGGTCTTGACGGGGGAGTAGCCGAGAACCTGCTGGATGAACAGGCCGAGGAAGTAGAACATGGAGAACATCGCGGCGCCGACGACGAGCATGACCGTGAAGCTCACGCCACGGGTGCGGTCGGCCAGGATGCGGAACGGCAGCAGCGGGTGCTCCGCGCGGCGCTCGATGACCACGAAGGCGGCCAGGAGGACGAGGCCGACGACGATGGGCCCGACGGTCAGGGCGTCACCCCAGTGGTGCGGGGGAGCGGCGTGGGTCAGGCCGTAGACGAGGGACCCCAGGCCGAGGGTGCCGGTGAGCGCGCCGGGCAGGTCGAAGGCTCCGTGCTGACGCGGGGACTCGCCGAGGAACCGCGGGGCGAGGAGGGCGACCACGATGCCGATCGGCACGTTGACGAAGAAGGTCCAGCGCCAGGAGGACTCGGTGAGCACGCCGCCGAGGATGAGGCCGACGGCCGCACCGGCGCCGGACATCGCCGCGTAGACCGCGAACGCCCGGTTGCGCGGCGGGCCCGCGGGGAAGGTGGTGGTGATCAGCGCCAGCGCCGTGGGTGAGGCGATGGCTGCACCGAGGCCCTGCAGGGCACGCGAGGCCAGCAGCATCGCCTCGTTCTGGGCGAGGCCACCGAACAGCGAGGCCGCAGCGAAGACGAGCACGCCGATGACGAACATCCGGCGGCGGCCCAGCAGGTCGCCCAGGCGACCGCCGAGCAGCAGCAGGCCACCGAAGGCCAGGGTGTAGGCGTTGACGACCCAGGACAGGTTGCTGGCCGTGAAGCCGAGGTCGGTCTGGATGTGGGGGAGCGCGATGTTCACGATCGTGCCGTCGAGCACGACCATGAGCTGCGCGGCGCTGATGATCGTCAGCGCGAGGCCGAGGTGCCGGTGACCGTGGCCCTCGGCGGCCGTCTGGCCTGGGGTGACCGCCTCCGCGGCCGTGTTGCTGGACATCTCGTGTCCGGTCCCTTCGTGGAATGTGGTTGAGGTCGATGCTCCCGCCCGGGTCCGACAGGTCCCGGGGCTCGGGGTCAGTGGTCGGTGAGGGTGGCCCGGCAGGCGGGCAGCACCACCTCGTCGACGATGCGGGTGACGTGCTCGCGGGTGACGCAGGTGCCGAAGACGAACATCTCGTGCGTGGCCATCGACGGCAGGATCCGGGCCAGGAACGCGAGGTCGGCGCCGGCGCCGACCTCGCCCCGCAGGCGGGCCCGGTCGAAGGCCGCCGCCGCGAGGGCGAGCTTGGGCCCGATGAAGCGCTCCTGGAAGGCGCGCGTGAGGTCGGGGTCGCGGTGCAGCGCCGGGATCAGCGCGCCGATGATGCCCACCGGCATCTCGTCGGTAAGCCCTCCCTCGCAGCAGGCCATGGCCAGCAGGTCCCCGCGCAGGCTGCCCGTGTCCACCGGCTCGCGGTGCTCGGGGCCCTTGAGGTGCTGCAGGCTGTCGATGACCAGGTCGGCCTTGCCGGACCAGCGCCGGTACAACGTGGCCTTGCTGGCCTTGACCGCCGTCGCGATCGCGTCGAGGGTGAGCCGGTCGTAGCCGTGCTCGACCAGAAGGCGGGCCGTGGCGTCGAAGATCTCCGCCTCACGCTCGCCCTCGACACGCGGTCGGGTGGTCGGTGCGGTCATGGGTGACGCGTCCTCCGGGGTGGTGCCGGGGCCTCCGGCGCTGGTCTCCGCCGCCAGTCCGGCGGTCGGATGAAACGAAACAGTTTCGTTTCATCCGGCAGGTTACGTCCCGCCACGACGCGCCACAACCGCTTTTCCGGGACGGAATCCCGCCACGTCCCGAAGTGTTGAGATGCTTGAGGTGCAACGCCTCCGGCCCCGGAGCCACCGTCCGACGAAAGGCGAGTCCGTGCAGAACCCGTCCGAGCTCTACCGGTTCGAGACCGACACCGACCCGCGCGACCTGCGCGCGTCCGTGCTGCTGGTCTCACTCGGCGGCTTCGTCGACGCCGGGCAGACCCAGCGCCTGCTCACCGAGCACGTCCTCGAGTCCCTCGACCACACGGTCGTGGCGTCCTTCGACGTCGACCAGCTGCTCGACTACCGCGGTCGCCGCCCGGCCATGACCTTCGACCGCGACCGCTGGTCCGGCTATGCCGACCCCTCGCTGGTCCTGCACCGGGTCGTCGACGCCGACGGCGTGCCGTTCCTGGTCCTCGCCGGCCCCGAGCCCGACTACCAGTGGGAGCGGGTCATCGAGGCCGTGCGCCAGCTCGTCGTCCACCTCGGGGTGACGCTGACCGTGAGCGTGCACGGCATCCCCATGGCCGTCCCGCACACCCGCCCGATCGGCATGACCCCGCACGCCACGGACCCGCGCCTCATCGGCGCCCACGACCCGGTCTTCGGCACGGTGCAGGTGCCCGCGAGCATCACCGCGCTGCTCCAGCTGCGCCTGGGGGAGGCCGGCCACGACGCGCTCGGCTACGCCGTGCACGTGCCGCACTACCTCGCCCAGTCCGAGTACGCCGACGCCGCGTTGACCGGGCTCAACGCCGTCATCGCCGCCACCGGCCTGGCCATCCCGACCGAGGGCCTCGCGGCGGCGGCCGGCCTCAACCGGGCCGAGATCGCCCAGGAGATCGCCGGCTCGGAGGAGGTGGCCCAGGTCGTCGAGGCGCTCGAGCGGCAGTACGACAGCTTCATCGAGGGCCGCCAGCGCCCGAGCCTGCTCGCGACCGACGTCAGCGAGCTGCCCACCGCCGACGAGATCGGCGCGGAGTTCGAGCAGTTCCTGCGCACCCAGGCCGAGGACGACGAGGACTGAGGCCCGAGCGCCGGACAGGTCAGCCCCGGGCGGATCCCGCCCGGGGCTGACCTGTGTGCATGCCGCGTGGTTCAGACCCGCGCGTAGCGCGCCCGCGCGAAGCTGTAGACGGCGTAGGCCGCGAAGCCCAGCGAGATGACGGTCAGCAGACCGGGGCCCATCGGCTGCGCGCGCAGGACGTGCAGGGCGCCGTCGAGGCCGGTCGCCTTGCCGGGGCTCTTCTGCGCGCCGGCGATGACGAACAGCAGGCCCACGATGGCCAGGGCGATGCCCTTGGCGATGTAGCCGATGACGCCGGCCTGGGTGGCCACGGCGCCGGGGTGCTCGACCAGGTCCCGGAGGAACTTCTTCTGGGCGCCCTTGACCACGTGGTAGACGCCGACGCCGATGACGACCAGGCCGACCAGCATGACCAGGGTGCGTCCGCCGCTGCGGCTCATCAACGAGGCGGTGAAGTCGACGGTCTGCTGCTTGCCGCTCTTGCCCACCTGGCCGCGGGCGAACGCGAAGCTGGTCGACGCGAGCACGGCGTAGACGACGGCCTTGGACAGCGCCTTGACCCGCTCGCCCCACTTGCGGGCGCCGGTGCCGTGGTAGCCGCCCACGGCCTCGGTGACCTGCCACAGGGCCAGGCCGAGGAAGCCGACCACAGCCACCCACAGCGTCAGCTTGCCGATGCCGTTGCCGGCCAGCGACTGCAGCGCACCCGACTGGTCGGCGGACTGCGCCGTGCTGGACCAGGCCAGCTGCAGGCCGATCCAGGCGATCAGCAGGTGCATGACACCGCTGACCGCGTAGCCGACCCGGGCCATGCCCTCCACCACCGGGTGGTCGCCGGCCTCACGGGCGGCCAGCTTGACGTCCCTCATCTCCACGGGGTCTCTCCTCCTGCTGTGCCGGACGCCGGACGGTCATGCCTTGGCGTCGGACCACCGGGCAATGACGCTGGTGTCCGCGACGAACTGTACGGCCGATGAGCCGGTCCACCGTCGTGCGCTTGCGGTGAGCACCTCGTCCACCAGATGGGCGACCTGGCCGGCGGCCTCCTGCGGCACGTGCAGGAGCACCTCGTCGTGCAGGCAGAGCACCACCTCGGCACCGAGGTCGCGCACGGCCAGCCGCAGCGTCGCGACCCACGCCTTGAACAGCTCGGCCGCGGCCCCCTGGATGACCGCGTTGCGGGCGAAGCGCCCGCGCGCCGCGGTGGCGGCCCCGACCGCCGACGCGGGCAGGTCCGGCGGCAGCTGCCACATGGGCACCCGCCGGCCCCCGAAGGTGCGCACCGCACGCCCGGCCAGCCCCTCGGCATACGCCCGCTCGAGGTAGGCCATGGCCACGGGGTAGGCGCGCTGGAGGTCCTTGAGCGCCTCGCCGGCGGCACCGCTGGTCTGGCCGTACATCGCGGCCAGGACCGCCACCTTGGCCACGGCGCGCTCGACCCCGAGCGCCTGCGCGACCGGGGCGTAGAGGTCGGCGGCCCGGGTGGCCTCGGCGAAGGCCCGGTCGCCCGAGACCGCTGCCAGCACGCGGGGCTCGATCTGCCCCAGGTCGGCCCGGACCAGCACGTGCCCCGGGTGTGCCGCGACCGCCGGGCGCAGCGGGGTGGGCAGGTTGTGCAGGCCGTTCTGGGCGGTCATCCGGCCGGCGGCGCCGTCGCGGGCGGTCCACCCGCCGCGCAGCCGGTCGTCGGGGCCGACGTGGGTGTCCAGCCACGTCCAGCCGTAGGTCGTGGCGATCCGCTCGGCCTTGCGCCAGGCCAGCAGCGCCTCGACCAGGGGGTGCACGCCGCGGTAGGGCTC
>DASSPC010000017.1:0-3603 GCA_035699865.1 Oryzihumus sp.
GGCGGGCGAGCTGACCGTCGTCGTGCCGGATGAGGTGCGGGTGGAGCGTCCGCGCAGTCGGGAGCACGGGGACTGGGCGACGAACGTGGCGTTGCAGCTGGCCAAGGGTGCCGGTATGCCGCCGCGGGAGGTCGCGTCCCGCCTGGCCGCGCGTCTGGGTGCGGTGGCGGGGGTCAAGGCGGTGGACGTGGCGGGTCCGGGGTTCCTGAACATCACGCTGGATGCGGCCTCGGCGGGGGAGCTGGCGCGGACCATCGTGGAGGCGGGGCCGGCCTACGGCCATGGCGATGCCGAGGCCGGCAAGCGGGTCAACGTGGAGTTCGTCTCGGCGAACCCGACCGGCCCGATCCACCTCGGTGGCACCCGGTGGGCCGCCGTCGGCGACTCCCTGGCCCGCATCCTCGAGGCCTCCGGCGCCGAGGTCACCCGCGAGTACTACTTCAACGACCACGGCGCCCAGATCGACCGGTTCGCCCGGTCGCTGCTGGCGGCCGCCAAGGGGCAGCCGGCGCCCGAGGACGGCTACGCCGGGGCCTACATCGGCGACATCGCCACCACCGTGATGGAGCAGGAACCGGGCGTCCTCGACCTGCCCGACGACCAGGCGCAGGAACGCTTCCGGGCGCTCGGCGTCGAGCTGATGTTCCGCGAGATCACGTCCTCGCTGCACGACTTCGGTGTGGACTTCGACGTCTACTTCCACGAGAACTCGCTGCACGAGTCCGGCGCCGTCGACCGCGCGGTGGCCCGGCTGACCGAGCTGGGCGTGATGTACGAGAAGGACGGCGCCCGGTGGCTGCGCACCACCGACTACGGCGACGACAAGGACCGGGTCGTCATCAAGAGCGACGGCAAGCCGGCCTACATCTCCGGCGACCTGGCCTACTACCTCGACAAGCGGGAGCGGGGGTTCGACCGGGTGTTCATCATGCTCGGCGCCGACCACCACGGCTACGTCTCGCGGATGATGGCGATGTGCGCCGCGTTCGGCGACACCCCGCACGAGAACCTCGAGATCCTCATCGGCCAGATGGTCAACCTGGTCAGGGACGGCCAGCCGGTGCGGATGAGCAAGCGGGCCGGCACGGTCGTGGTGCTCGAGGACCTCGTCGAGGCCGTCGGGGTCGACGCCGCCCGCTACGCCCTGACCCGGTCCTCGACCGACTCCACCATCGACATCGACCTCGACCTGCTGGCCAGGCACAGCAACGAGAACCCCGTGTTCTACGTGCAGTACGCCCACGCCCGCACCTGCCGGGTCGCACGGCTGGCCGCCGGGGACGGGGTGCGCCGAGAGGACGGCTTCGACCCGGCGTTGCTGACCCACGAGACCGAGTCGGCACTGCTGGCGATCCTGGGCGACTTCCCGCGGGTCGTGGCCCAGGCGGCGCAGCTGCGCGAGCCGCACCGGGTCGCCCGCTACCTGGAGGACCTCGCCGCCCGCCTGCACAAGTGGTACGACGAGTGCCGGATCCGGCCCCGCGCCGAGGAGGAGGTCACCGACCTCCACCGCACCCGCCTGTGGCTCAACGACGCCTCCCGGCAGGTGCTCGCCAGCGGCCTGGGCCTGCTGGGCGTCTCGGCGCCGGAGCAGATCTGATGCGCGCCCACGAGGCCGGCGCGCTGCACGCCGAGGGCTACCGCGGGCCGTCGTGGCTCAAGCCCCCGGCCGACGTCAACGACCTGGTCACCCACCTGTGGGCCCGGTCGGTGGGCCGCGGCCGGGATGGCGCGCTGACCGTCGGCGGGGTCGACGTGCGCGACCTCGCGGCCGAGTTCGGCACCCCGGCCTACGTCATCGACGAGGAGGACTTCCGGGGCCGCGCCCGGGAGTTCAAGGAGGCCTTCGCCGAGGCGTTCGGCGACCTGTGCGGCGGCGCCGACGTCTACTACGCGGGCAAGGCGTTCCTGTGCACCCAGGTGGCCCGGTGGGTCCACGAGGAGGGGCTGCACCTCGACGTCTGCTCCGGCGGGGAGCTCGCCGTGGCGATCCGCGCCGGTGTCCCGGGGGAGCGGATCGGCCTGCACGGCAACAACAAGTCCGTCGCCGAGATCGAGGCGGCGCTGCGCCACGGCGTCGGCCGGATCGTGCTCGACTCCTTCGAGGAGATCGACCGCGTGGCCGCGGCGGCGCAACGGCTCGGGGTCGTCGCACCGGTCCTCATCCGGGTGACCGTGGGCGTCGAGGCCCACACCCACGAGTACATCGCCACCGCCCACGAGGACCAGAAGTTCGGGTTCAGCCTGTCCGGGGGACAGGCGGCCGAGGCGGTCCGGCGGGTGCTGGAGCACCCGGCATACCTGTCCCTCAAGGGGCTGCACAGCCACATCGGCAGCCAGATCTTCGACGTCAGCGGCTTCGAGGTCGCGGCCCGCCGGGTCATGGGCCTGCACCTCGACGTCGCCCGCGAGCACGGGGTCGAGCTGCCCGAGCTGGACCTCGGCGGCGGCTTCGGCATCGCCTACACGACCCAGCACGACCCCCTGGCGCCGAAGGTTCTGGCCGCCGGCATGGCCGAGATCGTCGCCCGCGAGTGCCGCGCCGACGGGGTCGCCGTGCCGCGGATCTCGGTCGAGCCGGGGCGCGCGATCGCCGGGCCGAGCACCTTCACGCTCTACGAGGTGGGCACCGTCAAGGAGGTGCTGCTCGACGGCGCCGCCACCCGCACCTACGTCGCCGTCGACGGCGGGATGAGCGACAACATCCGCCCCGCCCTGTACGACGCGGACTACTCGTGCACGCTGGCGAACCGGCGCAGCGAGGCCCTCCCGGCGCTGGCGCGCGTGGTCGGCAAGCACTGCGAGAGCGGCGACATCATCGTCAAGGACGAGTTCCTGCCCTCCGACGTGGCCGCCGGCGACCTCATCGCGGTCCCCGGCACCGGGGCCTACTGTCGCAGCCTGTCCAGCCAGTACAACCACGTCCCGCGACCGCCGGTGGTGGCCGTCCGCGACGGCCGGGCCAGGCTCGTGGTGCGGCGCGAGACCGTCGAGGACATCCTCGCCCTCGACGTCGAGTAGCCGGCCGTCCGCATCGCGGAACAGGCGGCGTCCACAGCGTGGACACGGCAGGATGGCAGCAGGCTCGTGAAGCCCGAGATGCGTGAGGAGCAAGCGTGAGCAACCAGGCCAGTCCGGACGTCCAGCCCCTGCGTGTGGCCCTGCTGGGCTGCGGCGTGGTCGGCACGGCGGTGGCGCGCCTGCTCACGGAGCACGCCGACGACATGGCCGCCCGGGTGGGCCGGCCGCTGCAGGTCGTCGGCATCGCGGTGCGCCGCGCGGGCAAGGACCGCAGCGAGACCGGGGTCGACCCGTCGCTGTTCACCACCGACGCCGAGGAGCTCGTCACCCGCGCCGACGTCGTGGTCGAGGTGATCGGCGGCATCGAGCCGGCGCGCAGCCTGATCCTGCGGGCGTTCGAGCACGGCGCCAGCGTCGTCACCGCCAACAAGGCCCTGCTGGCCGAGGACGGGCCACTGCTCTACCAGGCCGCCCAGGAGCACGACGTCGACCTCTACTACGAGGCGGCCGTGGCCGGGGCGATCCCGTTGCTGCGCCCGCTGCGCGAGTCCCTCGCCGGCGACGACGTGCGCCGGGTGCTGG
>DASSPC010000018.1:0-16783 GCA_035699865.1 Oryzihumus sp.
GCGGCACAGGTACATCGCGATCTGCCGGGCGTTGACCAGCACCCGGGAGCGCGAGGTGCTGCACAGGTCCTCGATGGTCAGCCCGAAGTAGGCAGCCGTCTGGGCCATGATCGTGGCCGACGTGATCTGGCTGCCCTGGTCATTGGGGATGAGGTCCTTGAGCACGATCTCGGCCAGCCCGAGGTCGACCATCTGCCGGTTGAGGCTGGCGAACGCGGTGACCCGGATGAGGGCGCCCTCGAGCTCGCGGATGTTGGTCGAGATCTTGCTGGCGATGAACTCGAGCACGTCGTCCGGGGCGTTCATCCGCTCCTGGATGGCCTTCTTGCGCAGGATCGCGATGCGGGTCTCGAGGTCCGGCGGCTGCACGTCGGTCAGCAGGCCCCACTCGAACCGGCTGCGCATCCGCTCCTCGAAGCCGGCGAGCAGCTTCGGGGGCAGGTCGCTGGTGATGACGACCTGCTTGTTGGCGTTGTGCAGGGTGTTGAACGTGTGGAAGAACTCCTCCTGGGTCTGGACCTTGCCCTGGAGGAACTGGATGTCGTCGATCAGCAGCACGTCGACCTCGCGGTAGCGGCTCTGGAACGCCGAGGCCTTGTCGTCGCGGATGCTGTTGATGAAGTCGTTGGTGAACTCCTCGGAGTTCACGTAGCGCACGCGCACGTGCGGGTAGAGGTTGCGGGCGTAGTGCCCGATGGCGTGCAGCAGGTGGGTCTTGCCCAGCCCGGACTCGCCGTAGACGAACAGCGGGTTGTACGCCTTGGCCGGGGCCTCGGCCACCGCGACGGCGGCGGCGTGCGCGAACCGGTTGCTGGCCCCGATGACGAAGGTGTCGAAGGTGTACTTCGGGTTCAGCCGCGCCGCGTCGATCTCGGCCTGCTCGCGCTCCTGCGCGCTGCGCTGGCGGCCCGGTCCGGACGAGCCGCGCGTCGTCGGGGCGAAGGGCAGCGCCACGCCACCGGAGGGGAGCTCGTCGACCACGTCGTCGTCGTGCTCGTCCTCGAGCGGGGCGTCCGCGGGGACCTCCGCGAGCTGCGGGTCGACCGTGACCGCGATGCGGATCTCACGACCGAGCTGGTCGGACAGCGCCTGGGAGACCTGCTCGCGGGCCTTGGTCTCGACGATGTCCTTGGTGAAGTCGTTGGGGACGGCCAGCAGGGCGGTCTGGTCGAGCAGGCCCACGAACTTGGCCAGGCGGAGGAACGCACGCTGCTGGGCGGTGATCCCGGCGGCATCCAGGGCGATGAGGGTGTCCTGCCATACGTGTCCGAAGTCGACATGCGCGTCGGTCACGTGAGCCCGTCCCTGTGGTGAGATGCCTGATTCGTCCCGGTTGGGAGTCCCCCGATGATAGTCCGTCCACACCTTTGTCCACAGTCTGTGAATATCGGTACGGGGCCGGCGCGAGGCGCGACGCTAACAAGGCGGCGGAGCCAGCAGCAAGCCGAATGGGAAAATCGTGGTGCGATCTTCGCCTGCGTCTGGACGGGCCCCGGCGTGTCGTCTTGGCGGGGGCCGGGAGTCTGCTGATCATGGCCGGTTCCGCTGCCGATGAGGGCAGGGTGGCGTACGCTCTGCTGGTTTGACCCTCGGTGGACCGCTCCCGTACCGTGGACGCGGCCGTGTATGTCGGCCGTTTTCGCATGCCCGTGACCCTGACAGGACCGCGCGGGCTTCCGATTGCGGCTGATCACCGCAGTCATCCACCCGATCAGACCATCGTCTGTGCAGCAACGGAGAGTCTCGTGAGCAAGCGCACCTTCCAGCCGAACAACCGCCGCCGGGCCAAGACCCACGGCTTCCGCCTGCGGATGCGCACCCGCGCCGGCCGCGCCATCCTGGCCGCCCGTCGCCGCAAGGGCCGTTCCGAGCTGTCCGCCTGAGGCCCGGGGCGTGCTGCCGGCGCGTCATCGGCTGCGTGAGAGCGCCGATTTCAGCGTCGCGGTGCGCGGGCCCCGAGCGGGCACCCGACTCATCGTGGTGCATGCCAACACAACCGACGCGCGAGCGGGTCTCCCGCCGCGGGTCGGTTTTGTTGTCTCCAAGGCGGTCGGTGGAGCGGTCGTGCGCAACCGCACCAAGCGTGTGCTGCGCCACCTCATGACCGCCCGCACCGCCCTGCTGCCCGAGGGCGCCGACGTCGTGGTGCGGGCCAACCCGGCCGCTGCCGGCGCCGATGCGGCCGCGCTGGCCGCCGACCTGGACCGGGCGCTGCCCGCGGTGCTGCGCCGCCTCAAGGCACGGACCTGAGATGGGCCCCGTCGGTCGGGCCATCGCCCGCCCCGCGATCTGGCTGATCCGGGGCTACCAGCTCGTGCTCTCCCCGATGCACCCGCCCAGCTGCCGCTTCTACCCTTCCTGCTCGGCGTACGCCGTGACCGCGATCGAGCGGTTCGGTCTCTTCCGCGGCGGCTGGCTCGCGGTGCGGCGGTTGCTGCGCTGCCACCCGTGGAACCCCGGCGGGGTCGACCACGTTCCGCAGGACGTGCGGTCCGGCACGCCCCGGCCACGACACCCTTGACCACCTGCGCGTGGTGACCGGCCGGGATACGGCCGACTCCCACCGCCACCCGTGCGAGCCGAGGCTCGCTGCACACAGAGGAACTCATGGACACCTTGCTCGCCCCACTCGAGATCGCCGTCGCATGGATCATGTACGGCTTCCACCAGGGACTGAGCGCCATCGGGCTGCCCCCTGACTCCGGGTGGACCTGGGCCTTGTCGATCGTCGGGCTGACGGTCGTCATCCGGATCATCCTGATCCCGCTGTTCGTCAAGCAGATCCACGCCTCGCGCCGGATGCAGCTCATCCAGCCCGAGATGCAGAAGATCCAGAAGAAGTACAAGGGCAAGACCGACCCTGAGTCCCGCCAGGCGATGACCCAGGAGACGATGGAGCTGTACAAGCGCACGGGCACCAACCCGTTCAGCTCCTGCCTGCCGATCCTGCTGCAGTCGCCGATCTTCTTCGCCCTGTTCCGCGTGCTGAACAACCTCAGCGGCATCGCGCACGGCACCCACGCGCCGATCGGGCCGATCACCCGCCCGGTTGCCGCGCAGGCCGAGGCGTCCACCATCCTCGGCGCGTCCCTGTCGGACAAGTTCGTCGGCGCGCAGTCCACCAGCACCCAGATCATCACCGTGGTGCTCATCGTGCTGATGTCCCTCACCACGTTCACCACGCAGCGCCAGCTGATGATGAAGAACATGCCGGCCTCGGCGATGGACAACCCCTTCGCCAAGCAGCAGAAGGTCCTGCTCTACCTGATGCCGCTGTTCTTCGCCATCTCCGGTGTCAACTTCCCGATCGGTGTCCTGCTGTACTGGCTCACCACCAACCTGTGGTCGATGGGGCAGCAGTTCTACGTCATCCGCCGCATGCCGGCCCCGGGCTCGCCCGCCGAGAAGGCGCTCGAGGAACGTCGCCTCAAGAAGGGCCAGGAGCACAAGCGGTTCACCATCCCCGGACTGCACTCCGAGACGCCCGCGGCCGAGCCCGCGGCGGAGCCGGAGAAGCCCCGAACCGGTCAGCGCCAGCAGCCCAAGCGCAAGGGCCGCCAGAAGCCGAGCGCGGCGCCGCAGGGCGACGCCAAGGCCCCGGAGGCCTCGGTCGCCGAGCGGGACGCCTGACCTCCCGAGGCCCTGGGCCTCGACCCGCGAGGCCGGCTCCGAGCCGACCTCGCCGCCTTGATCTGACCCACCCGGGGACCACGACCCCCGATGCAGCGCAGGAGCACACGATGACCGAGCAGCAGGAAGCCCAGGCGACCACCGACCTCGCGGCGCCCGCCACCGAGACCGACCGCGTCAATCAGCTCGAGCGGGAGGGGGAGGTCGCGGCCGACTTCCTCGAGCGCCTGCTCGACATCGCCGACCTCGACGGTGACATCGACGTGGACGTCGACGGCGACCGTGCCGCGGTGGCGATCGTCGACTCCGACGAGGGCCGCGTCCCCCGCCGGCTCGTCGGCCAGGACGGCAAGGTCCTCGACGCCCTGCAGGAGCTGACCCGGCTGGCCGTCCAGGCCCAGACGGGGGAGCGCAGCCGGCTCATGCTCGACGTCGCCGGCTTCCGCGCCGACCGCCGGGCCGCGCTGGTGTCGGTCGCCCGCGACGCCATCGAGGAGGTCCGCAGCTCCGGTGAGCGCAAGGCGCTCGAGGCCATGACCGCGTTCGAGCGCAAGGTCGTGCACGACGAGGTGGTGGCCGCCGGCCTGACCTCCGAGTCCGAGGGCGCCGAGCCGAACCGGCACGTCGTGATCCTTCCCGCCTGACCGGAGCGATCCGGCCCGGCCGACCAGCCCCGGTGCCCCGTTTCACGTGAAACGGGGCACCACGTCTTTCCAGAGAGGTTCGTTCGTGAGCACCGCGCCCCCGCCCGCGACCCCGGCCGTTGCGGCCCGGGTCTTCGGAGACCGGCTGCCTCAGGCGGAGATGTTCACCGCCCTCCTGTCCGACAGTGGGGTCTCGCACGGCCTGGTCGGGCCGCGGGAGGTGCCCCGGCTCTGGGAGCGGCACGTGCTCAACTGCGCGGTCGTCCAGGAGGCCATCCCTGCCGGGGTGCGGCTGATCGACGTCGGTTCCGGCGCCGGGCTGCCCGGTCTCGCCCTGGCCGTCGCCCGCCCCGACCTGGACGTGCACCTCGTCGAGCCGATGCTGCGGCGGACCACCTGGCTCAGTGACGCGGTCCAGACCATCGGCCTGGACAACGTCACCATCCACCGCGGCAGGGCGGAACAGTTCTGGGGCGTCCTCTCGGCGCCGGTGGTGACGGCACGTGCCGTGGCCCGGCTTGCGGAGCTCGCTCGCTGGTGCCTTCCCCTGCTGGAACCCGAGGGGACCTTGCTGGCCCTGAAGGGGGAGAGTGCTCCCGAGGAGCTCGCCGAGGACGAGGCGGCCGTGCGTGCTGCCGGTGCCGTCTCGGAGGAGGTGCGCTACTACGGAGCCGGGGTGCTGGAGACGCTCACGACCGTGGTCCACGTCCGGATCGGCGCCGCGGTCCCTCGAGGCGTGGCCGGCACCACGGCCAAGTCGGGCAGCCGACGCAAGAACCGCCGCCGCCGTTGACCGTGTCGCGGTGGCTGCCTGACGGCGGCATGGGGTTGGATGGGGTCAACGGCTGCCAGTGGGCGGCCGTTGACGAGGAAGCGGTGACAGGTGAGCACGTCGGAGATGACCCGGTCCGGCCTGGGATGGCCCGACGGTGAGCGCGAGCCCGACGACAGCCACGGCTTGGGGTGGCCTTCCTCCCACCCCGTTTCACGTGAAACAGAACCCGAGAGCCCGGTGACCACAGCCATGCCCGCCCCTTCTGACGCGCGCGTCCCCGTTTCACGTGAAACGGACACCGACGAGCGTGCCGCCCTCGCCGAGGCCATCCCGCTCGTCGACGAGGACACCCCCCTGGCCCACCAGGTCGCGATCGACGCGCGGCGCAGGATCTCGCTGGCGGGGAAGAAGTTCCCCAAGCCGCCCACGACGCGGGTGATGACCGTGTCCAACCAGAAGGGTGGCGTCGGCAAGACGACGACCACGGTCAACATCGCGGCGGCCCTCGCCCAGGCAGGGCTGCGGGTGCTGGTCATCGACATCGACCCGCAGGGCAACGCGAGCACCGCCCTGGGTATCGACCACCACGCCGAGGTCCTCAGCGTCTACGACGCCCTCGTCGACAGCAGGCCACTGGCCGAGGTCGTGCAGCCGTGCCCCGACGTCAAGAACCTCTTCTGCGCCCCCGCGACCATCGACCTCGCCGGTGCGGAGATCGAGCTCGTCTCGCTCGTCGCCCGCGAGACCCGGCTGCAGAAGTCGATCCGCGCCTACATCGACGCCGCCGAGGACCGGGGGGAGGAGCGGCTCGACTACGTGCTCATCGACTGCCCGCCGAGCCTGGGCCTGCTGACGGTCAACGCCTTCGTCGCGGCGGACGAGGTGTTCATCCCGATCCAGTGCGAGTACTACGCCCTGGAGGGCCTCTCCCAGCTCCTGAAGAACATCGAGCTGATCAAGAGCCACCTCAACCCGGGCCTGCACGTGTCGACCATCCTGCTCACCATGTATGACGGCCGGACCCGCCTGTCTGCCCAGGTCGCCGACGAGGTGCGTGAGCACTTCCCGCTGCAGACCCTCAAGACCACGGTGCCCCGCTCGGTGCGTATCTCCGAGGCCCCGAGCCACGGAGAGACGGTCATGACCTACGACCCGACGAGCAGCGGAGCACTGTCCTACCTCGAGGCCGCCGGCGAGCTGGCGGACCGCGGGGTCGCCGTCGCCCACTAGGGTGTCCCGGCAGCGTCACCGGAGCGGCGCCGCCGCTTCGTCTATGTGTTGTGGAGAGAGGTCTTGGTTCGATGAGTGAGAAGAGGCGCGCGTTGGGCCGTGGGCTGGGCGCGTTGATTCCCAGCACGCCGGCCGGCGACGGCAACCGCCCGGTGGACGTGTTCTTCAAGGACAACTCCGCCACGGCGACGATCACCATCGACGCCCCTCGGGACGCCTCGGCCGAGGCCGACGACGGTTTCACGGGAAACACTGACGCCCCGGCTGCGGGCGAGCAGGCCGACGCCTCGAACGAGGTGGCCGGTGATGGTTTCACGGGAAACATCGAGCCCGCGCCGGCGGTCACGGACGACCTCGCTCCCGTGCCCGGCGCCCGCTTCGCCGAGCTGCCGGTCCGGTCGATCCGCCCCAACCCCAAGCAGCCTCGCCAGGTCTTCGATGAGGAGGACATGGCCGAGCTGGTGCACAGCATCCGCGAGATCGGCGTGCTGCAGCCGGTGGTCGTGCGGGCCATCCCTGCGGACGAGCAGGCACTCGACGCGCAGACGGCACCCGAGGGCAGTGTCGCGCCCCAGTTCGAGCTCATCATGGGTGAGCGTCGCTGGCGGGCGACCCAGGAGGCCGGCTTCGAGACGATCCCGGCCATCGTCAAGGACACCAAGGACGACGACCTGCTCCGGGACGCGCTCCTGGAGAACCTGCACCGCAGCCAGCTGAACGCCCTGGAGGAGGCTGCGGCCTACCAGCAGCTGCTCGACGACTTCGGCTGCACCCACGACCAGCTCGCCGGCCGGATCGGCCGTTCCCGCCCGCAGATCTCGAACACGCTGCGCCTGCTCAAGCTCCCCCCGCTGGTCGCCCGTCGCGTTGCTGCGGGGGTCCTCAGTGCCGGCCACGCCCGGGCGCTCCTGGCCCTGGCCGACGCTGCGGCCATGGAGCGGCTCGCCCAGCGGATCGTGGCGGAGGGGTTGTCGGTCCGCAACGTCGAGGAGATCGTGGCCCTTGGTGGCGACGACGCACCGCGCCCCGCTCGCCGTCCCCGCGCAGGTAACCGGCATCCCCAGCTCGACGACCTCGCCGCCCGGCTCTCCGACCGGTTCGACACCCGCGTGTCCATCGCGCTGGGCCAGCGCAAGGGCAAGCTGACCGTGGAGTTCGCCTCCATGGACGACCTCAACCGCATCATCGACCTGCTCGGGACGCCGGGGGAGGACGCCAGCGACAGCTGACCACGCGCACCAACACCAGAGGGCGGGCCCGGTCATCGGGCCCGCCCTCTGGTGTTTCCCGTGGAACCAGGTCTGGCCTCAGTCGGACAGGGCGCGTCGCACCAGCGCGGCATAGGTGGCGGCAGCGTCGAGCCCGGCTGCCTCGAGCGCCATCGGCAGGAGCGAGGTCTCGGTCATCCCCGGTGAGCTGTTGGCCTCCAGGAACCACGGCCGGCCGGACTCGTCGACGATGAGGTCGACGCGGGAGAGGTGACGGTGGCCGAGCACCGCGTAGACGGTGAGTGCCGCCTCGGCGGCCGCGGCGGAGGCCTCGGGGGACAGGCGCGCCGGGGTGAAGAACTCGGTCTCGCCCGCGGTGTAGCGCGCGTCGTAGGAGTAGACACCGCTGTCCGGCACGATCTCCACGGCCGGAAGGGCCTGGGGCAGGCCGTCGTGGTCCTCCACGATCGACACCGCCACCTCGGTCCCGGTGACGAAGCGCTCGATCAGAGCGATATCACCGTAGGCATAGGCAGCCACCATCGCGGACGGTAGCTCCGCCGCCGAGTGGACGATGGTCAGGCCCAGTGCCGAACCGCTGCGGGCGGGCTTGACGGCCAGCGGCAGGCCGAGCGAGCCCACCACGGCAGCGAGCACGCCGGTGCTGCCCAGCTCGCGGAACGTGGCGTGGGACAAGGCAACGCCGGCCGGGGCGGCGACCCCGGCCAGTTCGACGAGCGCCTTGGCCACGGGCTTGTCCCACGTGAGCCGGCAGGAGGCGGGACGTGCGCCGACGTAGCGAACGCCCAGCGTCTCCAGCACATCCCGCAGGGCACCGTCCTCACCGGTGGCGCCGTGCAGGACGGGCCAGACGACGTCGGGGGCCTGGCTGCGGAGGGTCTCCAGCAGCCCGGAGTCCACGTCACGGACCTGGGCCTCGCAGCCGGCGCGACCGAGGGCCTCGGCCACCCGGCGGCCCGAGCGCAGGGAGACGTCGCGTTCGTGGCTCAGGCCACCGGCCAGGACGAGCACGTGGCTCATGCAGGAGTCCTCACAGTCGACGGAGCAGGAGCGGGCATCGACGGTTGGCGATGCCGAAAGAGCGGCCGACATATCACCGGGTGCATCAGGACAGGTCGGGGGAGGGGAACTGCACCCGTGCCGCGGACGTGTCCGAGGTGACCGACGCGTCATACGGCCCGAAGGTCTCGAGGAGCTCGAGCTCGGCCTGGACGACGCCGGCGAAGCGGCGCACGCCCTCCCGGATCCGGTCCGGATCGGGGTAGCAGTAGGAGAGGCGGACGTGCTGGTGTCCGGTGCCGTCGGCGAAGAACGCGGTGCCTGGCACGTAGGCGACCCGCTCGGTGACCGCCCGCGGCAGCATCGCCTTGGCGTTGACCCCGTCGGGCAGGGTGAGCCAGACGTAGAACCCGCCGTCGGGGTGGGTCCAGTGGGCCTGCGGGAGCTGGGCGTTGAGGGCATCGATCATGGCGTCACGACGCTCCCGGTAGAGCTCGCGATAGACCTTGATCTGCGCGCGCCAGTCGCTGGTGGCTAGGTAGGTCGAGACCGTCATCTGCGCGTAGGCCGAGGGGCACAGGATCGCCGACTCGCTGGCGAGGACGAGCTTCTCGCGCACCGCGTGCGGGGCCAGCGCCCAGCCGACGCGCAGGCCGGGGGCGAAGGTCTTGGAGAAGGAGCCGAGGTAGACCACGCCCTCCTCGGAGGCAGCCCGCATCGCCGGGTAGGGCTCGCGGTCGAACCCGAGCAGCCCGTAGGGGTTGTCCTCGAGCACGAGGATGCCGTGGCGCTGGCAGATGTCGAGCACCTGCGGGCGCCGCTCGAGGGACAGGGTGACGCCGGCCGGGTTGTGGAAGTTCGGCACGGTGTACAGGAACTTGATCCGCCGACCCTGCGACTCCAGCGCCTGGATGGTCTCCTCCAGGGCGTGGGGGACCAGCCCGTGCTCGTCGCTGGCGACGTGGACCACGTCGGCCTGGTAGGCGGAGAACACCCCCAGGGCGCCGACATAGCTGGGCGCCTCGGCGAGGATGACGTCGCCGGGGTCGATGAAGATGCGCGTGACGAGGTCCAGGGCCTGCTGGGACCCCGTCGTGACGACGATGTCGTCGGGGTGGGCCGAGATCCCCTCGAGCGCCATGACCTCCAGGATCTGCTCGCGCAGCCGGGGGTCACCCTGGCCGGAGCCGTACTGCAGCGCGGTCAGGCCCTCGGTGGCCAGCATGCGTTGCACCGTCTCGGCAACGGTGTCCATCGGCAGCGCCGACAGGTAGGGCATGCCACCGGCGAGGGAGACCACCTCGGGCCGGGACGCGACCGCGAACAGGGCGCGGATCTCGGAGGCGGTCATCCCGGCGGTGCGCTGGGCATACGACTGCTTCCAGGGGTCAAGGCGCGAGCCCTGCTCGGTCACGTGCGGCCTCCTCACCGTGCGCGCGGAATGCGATCCTCGGGGAAGGACCAGACGGTATTCCGCGCCGTCCGGTCGCGTGGTAGGGAGTCTCCCATGCAGATCGCCACAGGCGAGCGACCGTCTCGCGAACGGGACATGTTTCACATGAAACCCGTGATGCGCCTGTGCCGTCGTGTCCCACGGCCCGGCCGACCATGAGCGGCCGCGAGGTTCTCTCGCTCACCCTGGACCGGGTGGGTGACCT
Source organism: Oryzihumus sp. (assembly GCA_035699865.1). Classification (GTDB taxonomy): domain Bacteria; phylum Actinomycetota; class Actinomycetes; order Actinomycetales; family Dermatophilaceae; genus Oryzihumus. The sequence continues at coordinate 10,166 of DASSPC010000018.1, forward strand.
GCCGGACCCGTGCGCGACGTGCATCTTCTGGGAGCTCGACCCCGTGCTGGCCGCGCGCGCGATGCGCGAGGGCGATCCCGAGCTGGACAAGGAGGCGTGGCTGTCGGCCGCCTTGCTGGAGTGGGGCAGCGTCGGGCGGATCGCCTACGTCGACGACCAGCCGGCCGGCTACCTGACCTACGCTCCACCGCGTCTGGTGCCCCGCGCCGCAGCGTTCCCCACAGCGCCGGTGGGCGCCGACGCGATCCTGCTCATGACGGCGCGCGTGCTGCCCGAGTTCCAGGGCCAGGGCCTCGGCCGGATGCTGGTCCAGGGGGCTGCCAAGGACGTGATGCGCCGGGGAATCCGCGCGATGGAGGCTTTCGGCCAGCGCCGCGTGGGCACCGAGGAGGGTGCCCAGATGCGCTCGTGCATCGTGCCGGCGGACTACCTCAGCGCCGTGGGGTTCAAGACCGTGAGGGACCACAAGCAGTTCCCCCGCATGCGCCTCGACCTGCGCACGGCGCTGTCGTGGCGCGAGGACATGGAGCAGGTGGTCGAACGGCTGATCGCGCAGGTGCGGGCCCCGGTGCTCTCGGGCGGACAGCGCGCCTGAACGTCGGCTAGTCGGTGCCGGCGCCAGAGGCCATGTAGCGGCGCAGGTCACCAAGCCGCAGCACGCCCGTGGCGTTCGTGTCGTCCTCGCCGAGGTACATCCGCTGCAAGGCCACCACTACTGCCTCGGCCAGGGTGTCCCGGAACGCCGGGTCCGCCAGCCGCGCCGCGTCGGAGGGATGGGTCAGGTAACCGGCCTCGAGGCGGACGCTCGGCATGCTGGTGCGCTGCAGGATCGACCAGGACCGGGCATGCGAGCGGCAGTCGGCCAGTCCGGTCCTGGCCACCACCTCACGCTGGACCAGGTCCGCCAGGTGCTCGCCCACGGCCGACCACGCACCGAAGCCGTCCTGGCCGTAGAAGAAGGTCGCGACGCCGCTGGCCTCCGGGTGGTCCGTGGAGTCGCAGTGCAGGGACAGGAGCACGTCCGCCCCGGCCCGGTTGGCCACGTCGGCGCGCTCGAGCTCGTCGGGGCAGGTGCCGGCGGCGCGGGTGAACACCACGGTGACCCCGATGGCACTGAGCCGGCCCTCGATCCGCCGGGCGAGGTCCAGGGTCACGTCGGCCTCGGACAGGCCGTTGGCGCGCGCCCCGTGCTCCTCCCCGCCATGTCCCGGATCGAGCACGATGGTGCGGCCGGTGAGGCTGTGCCCGCTACGGCGGACGAGCTCCCGCTCGCGCAGGACGTGCGGGGACCCTCCCGAGACGCTACGGCTGAGGTCGGCGAAGGCTCGCAGGGTCTCGGGCCCGACAGTGCCGTCGGAGGGCAGGCCGACGCCGCGCTGGAACTGGCGCACCGCGTGCTCGGTGTCGGGGCCGAACACCCCGTCGACGCGGCCCGGGCTGAAGCCGAGGGCCAGCACCCGCTGCTGCAGCTCGGAGACGTCGTCGCCCTGGAGCATGTGGCCGGGCGCGTAGGACAGCACCCGGTCACCCAGGCGCCAGCGGGCCCCGTCAAGCGCCACCCACGTGTGGGGGCCGACCACGCCGTCGGCGATCAGGCCGCGGCGCTGCTGGAACGAGCGGACCGCCGTGCGCACGAGCTCGTCATAGACATCGGTGCCGGCGTCCTCGCGCAGGTCCCCGGTCGCGAGCAGGCGCTCCCTGATGTCGCGGACACCGGCCCCCTCGTCCCCCAGGCGATACAACGCGAACGGTTGGTCCGACATACCTGCCTCTCGGGGGGTGGGGGTGCGGCCGCGCCGCGCGGACGGGCAGAAGTCGAGACTAGCCCGTCATGCAAGCGGCGACGCACCCGCTGCTCGTGCGGAACAGCAGGTGCGTCGCCGGGATGCTGTGGAGCTGGCTCAGCCGATGAAGTCGGCGAGCTCACGCACCAGCTTGGGCTTGGGCAGAGCGCCCACCAGGGTCTTGACGACCTCGCCCTTGACGTAGACGTTCATCGTCGGGATGCCCGTGATGCCGTAGCGAGAGGCGATCTCGGGGTTCTCGTCGGTGTTGAGCTTGACCACGCTGATCTTGTCGGCGTGCTCGGTGGCGATCTCCTCGATGATCGGGGCGACCGCACGGCACGGGCCGCACCAGGGCGCCCAGAAGTCGACGAGCACAGGCTTGTCGTTCATCAGGACGTCGGTGTCGAAGGTCGCGTCCGTGGTCTCCTTGGTAGCTCCCACGTCGGGGGCTCCTTCCTTCGGTGTCTGCTGTAGTGACAGCGGTGGTCGTGCAGGGACGAGTGGTGCTGGTGCGGCGGGCCTCAGCCCACCGTAGCCGCGGACTCCGACAGCTCGGCGGCGCCACCCCGGGCCCGCTCGGCGTCGTGGTCGAGGTCGGCGAGGTAGCGCTCGGCGTCGAGGGCAGCGGCGCAACCCGAGCCGGCAGCGGTGATCGCCTGGCGGTAGGTGTGGTCGACCAGGTCACCTGCGGCGAAGACGCCGGGCAGGTTGGTCAGCGTGGAGCGGCCCTGGACGAGGACGTAGCCTTCGTCGTCGAGCTCGACGACGCCCTTGACCAGCTCGTTGCGCGGGTCGTGGCCGATCGCGACGAACAGCCCGGTGGCCTCGATCTCGCGGGTCTCGCCGGTGACCGTGTCGCGCAGGGTCAGGCCGTTGACCTTGTCCTCGCCGTGGATGGCGGCGACCTCGGAGTTCCAGGCGTAGCGGATCTTGGCGTTGCTGAAGGCCCGCTCGGCCATGATCTTGCTGGCGCGCAGCTCGTCACGGCGGTGCACGATGGTCACCGACCGGGCGAACTTGGTCAGGAAGGTGGCCTCCTCGACGGCGGAGTCGCCGCCGCCGACGACCACGATGTCCTGGTCGCGGAAGAAGAAGCCGTCGCAGGTGGCGCACCAGGAGACGCCGTGACCGGAGAGTCGCTTCTCGTCCGGCAGGCCGAGCTCGCGGTAGGCCGAGCCCATGGACAGGATGACGGCGTGGGCCGAGTAGGTGTTGCCTTCGCCGTCGGTGACCGTCTTGACCGGGCCGGTCAGGTCGACCGCGGTGACGTCGTCGGTGATGATCTCGGCACCGAAGCGGTCGGCCTGCGCGCGCATGTTCTCCATGAGCTCCGGGCCCATGATGCCGTCGCGGAAGCCGGGGAAGTTCTCGACCTCGGTGGTGTTCATGAGCGCGCCGCCGGCGGTGACCGCGCCCTCGAACAGCAGCGGCTTGAGGTTGGCCCGCGCGGCATAGACGGCGGCGGTGTATCCGGCGGGGCCGGAACCGATGATGATGACGTTGCGGACGTCAGTGCTCACGCGGGAGACCTCTCGATGTGTCGGGGCTTGTGCGGCGGCACGGCTGCGGGGACAGGCGGTGCCACCTGCTCCAACAGATCCTACGGTGAGGTTGTTCCACGGCCGCAGACGCGGCGGGGGCGGGTCCTCAGGGCAGCGTGGTGGCGCCGTGGAGCACGTGCGGGTCGGTGGCCGAGCAGCTGCGGCCCACGGCGTATGCCGTGCGCGCACCCCGCGCCAGGACGACCAGGATCACGGCGGGCTGGGCGTCGTAGAAGGCGATGTCTGCCGTGACCGACGTGACCGGCCCGACACCCAGACCTGCGAGGCAGTCGTCCAGGCCGCGGGGCGTGGCGATCGGGCCGACCCCGGGCGCCTCGGCGGCCAGCGGAGCCACCCCCGGGGCCGGCGCCGCGGCGAGGTGACCGGCCTGGGTCGCGAACCCCTGGGCGGTGTAGCGCGTGGTCGACACCTGGATGTGCTGCGCGGCCCCCGCCCCGGACGCCGCCTTGCGGCTCGGGTCGGTTGCCGCGAGCTGGGCGCCGGCGGAGGCCGCCGAACCGGAGCTCTGGCTGGAGCCGGAGCCCAGGTGCAGGACACCGGTGCCGGCAAGTGCGACGGCTGCGATGCCCGCGGCCACGGCGGCGGCGGGGAGCAGTCCCCTGCGGGCGCGGCGGCGAGTGGGCAGCAGCGGCGTCACGGAGACGTCCGCGGGCGGGCGGGCCGACTGCTCTGCGGCGAGGCTCGCGCTGATGCGGCGGACGAGGTCCTCGGGCATGGGCTCGGGCTCGGGCAGCGCGGACAGCAGGGCCCGCACGCCGGTCGGGTCGTCATCCTGGTCGCCCGAGGGGTGGCGGGGCAGGATCACGGCGGGTCACCTCCAGGGCGGGTCGGAGCGGGTGCGGTGGGGTCTCACTCGGTGGGGTCACGTTCGGCGGGGCCGACGAGGGTAGGACGTCAGGGCGAGGCCGAAGGTTCCGGGCGTGCGCGCGGGGGTCCGGTTGCCGGGGGTGGCGTCCGTTTGAGGCCGAGCAGCTCGGCCATGGCCGCCCTGCCCCGGGCGCACCGGGACTTGATCGTGCCCTCGGCCACGTCCAGCACGGCGGCGGCCTCGGCGACGCTCAGCCCCTGCATGTCGACCAGCACCAGCGCCATGCGCTGACCCTCGGGCAGCTGTTCGAGGGCCTTGCGCACGTCCAGTCGGACCTCCACGCTGGCGTGCTCGTCCCGCGAGTCCGGCAGGTCGTGCTCGGGGAGCTCGGAGGTGGGCCGCCGGCGCCGCAACCGGTCGAGGCAGGCGTTGACCACGATGCGGTGCAGCCAGGTGGTGACGGCGGCGTCGCCGCGGAAGGAGTCGGCGCGGCGGAAGGCCGAGATGAAGGCGTCCTGCACGGCGTCGGCAGCCAGCTCACGGTCGCTCGTGGTGCGCAGCGCCACCGCCCACATCCGGTCGCGGTGGCGGCGGAACAGCTCACCGAAGGCCTCCGGGTCGCCGGCGCAGTGCGCGGCGAGGAGCTCGGCGTCGGGCAGGGACGCCAGCTCCTCCGGGCCGAGACGGCCCGGAGCCGGGTGCGACGGCGGGGTCATGGTCAGCTCAGCTTGATGTCGGCCAGGGAGGCACGGTAGCGACCACCGTCCTGCGGGATGAGGGTGAACCAGACGATGACGTAGCGCGCCGGCGGCAGGTCCGTCGGCGCGGTGACGGTCGCGGAGTCGCTCGCCCCCTGGACCTCGCCGATGGTCGAGACCCCGTCCAGTGACCGGGACGGCGCCGCGTAGACGGTGACGTCGGCCGGCCCGTTGCCCAGCGTGAGCCGGGCCGAGTGGACCGTCTTGGGGCTGCCGAGGTCGAGGATGACCCCGACGCCCTTCTTCAGGCCGCCGAAGGAGGGTGAGTTGTAGCCCTCGGACGTCCAGACCGTGCTGGGGTCGCCGTCCAGGACCCGGCTCGCGGAGGAGTCCTTCTCGCTCTGGTCGCCCTCGGGGTCGAAGCCCGAGGCGTCGACGACCGCGATGGGGGCCGAGCTCGTGGGGGCGCTCGACGTGGGAGGCGCGCTGCTCGGCCGGGTCGCCGGCGGCGTGGTGGCACTGGAGGTGTGCCGCGGCGCGCTCCCGAGCAGGGGCAGGCTGCTGCCGGAGCCGATGCTCGAGATACCGCAGTAGCCCAGCAGGAGCACCACGACGAGGAAGCCGACCAGGATGGTGACCACGATCCTGGTCTGGTTGCCCGAGGGGGGCTCCGAACCGGTGTGCAGCAGGGGCAGCGGCGGCTCCTCCGGCTCCTCGGCGGTCTGGAACACCTCCGGCAGGCTGATCGTCTCGGTGTCGTCCGCGCCGTGCATGCCGGTGGCGTGGGCCGCCCGGTCGGCGGCGGCTCGGGCGAAGGACCCGACCTTGGCGACCTTGGGGGCCTTCGGCGCGGTGGTGGTCGTGGCGGGCGCGGCCTCGGCGGCCGTCGGCGCGGCGCTCACGGCCGGGATGGTGGCAGCGGAGGAGGACCCGGCCCGGGCGGGAGCCGTGGGCGGGGCCACCCGCGACTGCGTCGTCGCGGGAACCGGCTGTGCGGGGGCGGTGGCGGCCCGACCTGCGGCGACGGCCGCGGCCGGGGCGGCGGTCGACGGGGCCGGCGCGGACCGGGCGGGCAGCTTGGCGAACTGCTCCGTGATGGCCTCGGGGTTGACCTGCTCCCGGGACCACGGCGCGATCTGCGATGCGAGGTCGCCCGGGTCAAGCGGTCCGGCGCCCTCGTTGAGGGTCAGGCGACAGATGGCGTCGAGGTCGCCGGGCACGCCGGCGGCGATCTCGGACGGGGCGGGGACGCCGTTGGCGAGGCGAGGTGCCCTTTCGAGGCCCTCCACCGGGGTGTCGACCGGCCAGCGGCTGGTGAGCCCGGCGTAGGCGAGGGCCACCAGGGCGACGGCATCGGCCCGCGAGGCCTCCACGGGGTCGACCTCGTCGACGCCGTCGAGCGCGGCCGCGATGGCCAGCCCGGAGACCTTGACCGTGCCGTCGGAGGCGCGCATCACCTCGTGCGGGGTGAGGCGCTGGTGGTGCAGTCCGCGGGAGCGCCCCGTCTCCAGCCCGGCGGCGGCCTCGCCGGTGACCCGGCGGACCTCCTCGGCTGGCAGCCCGCCCTGCTCCAGCAGGGCGGCCACGGAACGCGCCCCGGGCAGGGACTCCTCGACGATCCACGCGAACTCGTCCTGGACCCCGACGTCGAGGACGCGCACCAGCCGGGAGTCCTCGACACCGGCCGCCCGGCGCGCCGCGTCCATGGCTGCGTCGGCGTTGGGGTGGTCGCTCGGGAAGACGGTCAGGTTGACGTCACGCTC
>DASSPC010000019.1:0-6482 GCA_035699865.1 Oryzihumus sp.
TCCTGTCGCCCCCAGGCGTGGTCGGCGGCCTCCGCCGCCGCCCTGCTGACCATCGCGCTGGGGTTCGAGCCGGACGCCCCCGCGGGGCGGCTCGTGCTGCGCCCGGCCCACCCCGCGGCATACGGGGCGATGACCGTGCGCGGACTGCGTTTCGCCGGCCACCGCTTCGGGGTGCGCTGTCTGGCCGATGGCACCACGGAGGTGTTGGGGGCACCCTCGGAGGTGGCCATCACCGTCGCCTGAAGGGGAGCAACTAGACTCGATCGACTCGAGCCGTGTGTGCGGAAGGACTGTTTTCCATCGTGGGTGTGCTGCAGACGATCTCCAGCCCTGCTGACCTGCGGGCGCTGCCCGCGGAGCAGATGCCTGAGCTGGCCGCGGAGATCCGCGACTTCCTGGTGACGGAGGTCTCCAAGACGGGTGGCCACCTCGGCCCCAACCTCGGCGTGGTCGAGCTGACCATCGCCCTGCACCGGGTGTTCGACTCCCCGCGCGACGCGATCGTCTTCGACACCGGGCACCAGTCCTATGTGCACAAGCTGCTCACCGGGCGGCAGGACTTCAGCAAGCTCAAGAAGAAGGGCGGCCTGTCGGGCTACCCGAGCCGCGCCGAGTCCGAGCACGACGTGGTCGAGAACTCCCACGCCTCGACGGCCCTGTCATGGGCCGACGGCATCGCCAAGGCGCGACGCCTGAAGGGGGAGCGGGGCCGCCACACCGTCGCCGTGATCGGTGACGGTGCGCTGACCGGCGGCATGGCGTGGGAGGCGATCAACAACATCGCCGCCGACAAGGACCTGCCCCTGGTCATCGTCGTCAACGACAACGAGCGCTCCTACGCCCCGACCACCGGCGGCCTGGCCGACCACCTGGCCACGCTGCGCACGACGCGGGGCTACGAGCGGTTCCTGGACTGGGGCAAGCACACCCTGTCGCGCACGCCGGTGGTGGGCTCGGCGATGTACGAGACCCTGCACGGCGTCAAGAAGGGCCTGAAGGACATCGTCGCCCCGCAGGGGATGTTCGAGGACCTGGGCCTGAAGTACCTCGGCCCGGTCGACGGGCACGACGAGGCCGCGCTCGAGCACGCGTTCCGCCGGGCACGCGCGTACGGCGGGCCGGTGCTGGTGCACGTCATCACCCAGAAGGGCCGCGGCTACCAGCCGGCGATCGACGACGAGGCCGACCAGTTCCACGCCGTCGGCGTCATCAACCCCGAGACCGGCCTGCCGTTCGAGGCCGGCGGGCGCATCTGGACCGATGAGTTCAACGACGAGATGTGCGCCATCGGGGAGCGTCGCCCCGACGTGGTGGCGATCACCGCGGCCATGCTCATCCCGGTCGGCCTCGACGGCTTCGCGGCGAAGTTCCCCGACCGGGTCTTCGACGTCGGCATCGCCGAGCAGCACGCCGTCACCATGGCCTCGGGCCTGGCGTTCGGCGGGATGCACCCGGTCGTCGCGGTCTACGCCACGTTCCTCAACCGGGCCTTCGACCAGCTGCTCATGGACTGCGCGCTGCACAAGGCGGGCGTGACGTTCGTGCTCGACCGCGCCGGCATCACCGGCAGCGACGGGGCCTCCCACAACGGCATGTGGGACATGACGCTGGGCAACATCGTGCCGGGGCTGCGCCTGGCCGCCCCGCGTGACGGCGACCAGGTCCGCCGGCAGCTGCGCGAGGCCGTCGAGGTGTCCGACGCCCCCACCGTCATCCGCTTCCCCAAGGGCGACGTCGCCGACCCGGTGGTGGCCACCGAGCAGTGGGGGACCGTGGACGTGCTCCACGGCCCCGCCGGCCGCGAGCCGGTCGACCTGCTGCTGGTGTCCGTCGGGTCCCTCGCCCCCACCGCGCTCGGCGTCGCCGCCAAGCTCGAGGCCCAGGGCCACAGCGTCCGGGTCGTCGACCCGCGCTGGGTGCTCCCGGTCAGTGACGACGTCGTCGACGCCGCGCGGCAGGCCGGAGCGGTCGCCGTCATCGAGGACAACCTCGTCGAGGGTGGCATCGGGGCGGGCGTCACCCGCGCCCTGCGCGAGGCGGGGCTGTCCCAGCCCGTGCACTGCCACGGCATCCCCAAGCGGTTCCTCGAGCACGCCTCGCGCTCGCAGCTGCTCGAGGAGGTCGGGCTGACCGCCGACGCCGTCGCCACGGCGCTCGCGGCACGGCTCTGACACACGACCAGCTGAGCCGCTCGGGGCTTCCCGGAGGGCGCCCGCCACAGTCTGGTGGGCGGCGCGCACACCCGCCGCGCGGCGTTGTGGTGCCCGCTGCCAGGGCACTGCGGCCGTCCCTCGCCTAGGTTGGCCACACGGGGCCGGCGCCGACCGGGCCGGCAGCCGCCGAGACGAGCTGGAGGTCACCGTGCCTGAGGAGCCGCAGTACCGCATCGACCGGACCGGCGGGTGGCTCGGGGTCCACGCCCTGACCCTGGCGGAGGGAGAGCCGGACGGCGGCGAGCAGGACCGGCCGCTGGTCATCGCGCTGCACGGCATCACCGCCAACGCCCTGTCCTGGCGGATGGTGGCCGACGCCCTCGGGGACCGCCTCGGCGCGGGCCCGGCGCGGGTGCTGGCGCCCGACCTGCGTGGCCGGGCCTGCAGCCGGGACATCACCGGCCCCTGGGGGCTCGACGCGCACGTGGCCGACGTCATCGGGGTCGCCGACGCGTTCGGTGCCCGCGAGGTGGTCCTGCTGGGGCACTCGATGGGCGCGTTCGTCGCGGCGCTGACGGCGGCGCGCCACCCGGACCGGGTCCGCGCGGCGGTGCTCGTCGACGGAGGGCTGTCCCTGCCGGTGCCCGCCGAGACCGACATCGACGCCGCCCTCACGGCCGTCATCGGGCCGGCGATGCAGCGGCTGTCCATGCGCTTCGCGGACGAGCAGGCCTACCTGGCCTTCTGGGAGCCGCACCCCGCGATGGCGGGCATCCTCGCCGACCCGGTCGGCGCGGCCACGCTGCACCGCTACCTGCGCCACGACCTCGTCCAGGACGGTCCGGAGCTGGTGAGCTCCTGCATCCTGGACGCGGTCCGCGCCGACGGCCGTGACCTGCTGGCCTCGCCGGAGGTGCACGCCGCGGTCGGCACCGCCGTGGCCGCGGGGGTGCCGGTGGAGCTGCTGTGGGCCCAGCGGGGCCTCATGGACGAGCCCCAGGGCCTGTACGACGAGCAGCGCCTGGCGGCGCTCGGCGTGCCGGGGCAGGTGCGGGTCACCGGGGTCGCTGGCGTCAACCACTACTCCGTGGTCCTCGCCCCGCACGGGGTCGATGCGGTCACGGCGGCGGTGCAGCGGCAGCTGGTCAGTCAGCCGGCATGAGCCGGCGCAGCCGCAGCGCCAGCTGCAGCTCCAGCGCCCGGTCGGGGTGCTGCCAGTCCGACCCGAGCAGGGTCGCCACGCGCTCGAGCCGCTGGGCGACCGTGTTGACGTGCACGTGCAGGGCCGTCGCGGCGTGCCGCGGGCTGGAGCCGGCCGCGAAGTAGGTCTCCAGCGTCTTGACCAGCTCGCTGCCGCGCTGGGCGTCGTAGGCGGACACCGGCCCCAGGATGCGCGCGACGTACGAGGCCACGTCCGGGTCGGAGCCGACCACCAGGCCGGCGAAGCCGAGCGCCTCCGTCGACGCGCCGGCGCCCAGCCGGCCCAGCGCGATGAGTGCCGCCGCCGTCCGCCGCGCCTCGGCGTGGGCGGCGGGCAGCTCCTCGACCGAGCGAACCGGGCCGGCCGCGCCCACGGTGACCGGGGCGCTGCGCGAGAGCCGGGTGGCCAGGTGGGTCGCCGCAGCGTCCGGGTCCTCGGCGGGCACGAGCGCCACGACGTCGCCGTCGTGCTCGCCCACGACCGAACCCGGGCCGGTGCCCGCCTGGGCCGAGAGCACCAGCGCCCGGCGCGACTCGCCCTCGCGACCCTTGACGACCAGCACGCAGTGCGGTGCGGCCAGGTCCAGGCCGTGAGCCCGGGCGCGGGTCTGCCGCGCCGGGGCGTCCCCCCGGCCGCTGACCAGGTCGGAGACCAGGTCGGTGACGACCCGCAGCGAGGCGTCGACCGCGGCCCGTTCGAACAGCAGCACCAGGGCGCTTACCACGCCGGCGCGCTCGAGGGTGCGCTCGTCGGCCTCGTCGAGCCGGCCGACCCCGCCGACGACGAGGGTGCCCAGCCGCTCGTGCGCCGCGGTGACGCTGACCGCCCAGACGCCGTCCTCGGTGGCCAGGCGGCCGGAGGCGTGCGTGGCGAGCACCGCCGGCGCGCCGGCGAGGGGGTCGCGGCAGCCGTTGGCGGGAGGGCGGGGCGCGGCCCGACCGGCCGTGCCGACCCGGGTGCCGTCGGGGTCGAGGAGCACGGCCCACCCGCCGAGCAGCTCCACGAGGGCGGCCGTGATGTCGTCGACGCCGCCGCCCTGCAGGACGAGCTCGGCGAACCGGTCGTGTGCCGCGGCGGCCCGCTCGACCCCGCTGACGTGCCGGCGGGCGACGTCGTGGGCCTCGGACAGCGCCGCCAGCGCCTCGGCGGTCTCGGCGGCGGCGCGGGTGGTCACGATCGACACCGCGGCCAGGGCGGCCAGCGAGCCGAGCAGCGACACCTCGTCGTGGCTGAACGGGCGGGGCGAGCGGTTGGCCGCGAAGAGGACGCCGACGAACTGCTCCTCGACCAGCAGCGGGGTGCCGCAGATGGCGACCAGGCCCTCGTCACCGACCGCGCTGTCGATCGTCTCGGTGTGCCGGAACCGCTGGTCGTGGGGGTAGTCGGCCGTCCAGTACGGCATGTGGGTGGACGCCACCAGGCCGCCGAGCCCGGCGCCCAGGCTCAGCCGGACGGTCTGGAACCGGGCCGAGACCGAGCCGTCGGTGGCGCGCATGTAGGTGTCGCCCGCCTCCGGGTCGGCGAGGGTCAGGTAGGCGACGTCGGTCTGCAGCAGGGTGCGGGCACGGCGCACGATCGCGTCGAGGACGCCGGCCGGGTCACGCATCGAGGCCAGGTCGCGGGCCGTGTCGACCAGGGCGCTCAGCTCGGCCTCACGACGTCGTCGGGTGTCGAACGCGGCCCGCACCCGAAGGGCCAGCGCACGCGCCTCCGGGGCGTCGACCGCCGAGAGCTCGGCGGCCGACGCCCCGGAGGCGAGGAGCGTGAGCAGCGTCAGCGCGGGGTCTGCAGGAGTGGACATCACGCCCGATCCTAGGCAGCCCCGCGCCGGCGCCGCGGGGGGACGGTCAGGCGACCTCACCCTTGGTGATCGTGGCCAGGTCGCGCTGCCGGGTCTCGCGGTAGGACAGCACGGCCACCACGGAGATGACCGAGCAGATCGCGACGTAGACCGCGATCGCGCTGCCGCTGTGGTAGTTCGCCAGCAGGTCCACGGCGATGATCGGCGCCAGGCCACCGGCGATGATCGAGGCCAGCTGGTAGCCGATGGACACGCCCGAGTAGCGGACCTTGGTGCCGAACAGCTCGGCGAAGAACGCCGACTGCGGGCCGTACATCGCCCCGTGGAACAGCAGGCCGACGATGACCGCGATGACCGCGAGCGGGAAGCTCTTGGTGTTGAGCATCGCGAAGAAGACGAACGCCCACACCCCGACGCCGACGGCGCCGATGAGGTAGACCGGCTTGCGGCCGATGCGGTCGGACAGCGCGCCCCACATCGGGATGGTGCAGAAGTGGATCGCGGCCGCGATGAGCACGGCGTTGAGCGCGAACGACTTCGGCAGCTTCAGCTGCTCGACGACGTAGGTCGTGATGACGATCGTGAAGATGTAGTACGCGACGTTCTCGGCCATGCGCGCGCCCATCGCGGTGAGGATCTCGCGGGGGTAGCGGCGCAGCACGTCCAGCAGCGGCAGCTTGTCGACGGTGCCCTCGGAGGCCCGCACGTCGGCCCGCTCACGCGCGGCCTTGAACAGCGGGGACTCCTCGACCTGCAGGCGCACCCACAGGCCGACGATGACCAGGACGGCCGAGAGCAGGAACGGGATGCGCCAGCCCCACGACAGGAACGCCGCATCGTCCTGGAAGATCGCGAGCATCGCCAGGACGCCGTTGGCGATGAGCTGGCCGGCGGGGGCCCCGGCCTGCGGCCAGGAGGCCCAGAAGCCACGCCGGCTGGGCTCGCCGTGCTCGGAGACGATGAGCACCGCACCGCCCCACTCGCCGCCGAGGGCGAAGCCCTGGATGCAGCGCATGACGGTCAGCAGCACCGGCGCGAGGGCACCGACCTGGGCGTAGCCCGGCAGCAGGCCGATCCCGAAGGTCGCGACGCCCATCATGAGCAGCGAGAGCACCAGGAGCCTCTTGCGGCCGAGCCGGTCACCGAAGTGGCCGAACACCAGGCCGCCGAGGGGGCGGAAGACGAAACCGATCCAGTAGGTCGCGAAGCTCAGCAGCGTCGCCTGCAGCGGGTCCTTGGCGTTCGGGAAGAACACGTGGGGGAAGACCGCCGCAGCGGCGACGCCGTAGAGGAAGAAGTCGTACCACTCGACGGTCGTGCCGATCAG
>DASSPC010000020.1:0-22845 GCA_035699865.1 Oryzihumus sp.
GTCCCGCCGCTCGATGAGGCCGTCGGTGAAGGCCACCAGGCTGTCGCCGCCATCGAGGCGGACGGTCAGCTCCTGGCGCGGGTGCTCCGCGATGCCGAGCGGAGGGCCGCTGGCGAGCGGAAGCTGCTCCGGGGTTCCGTCCCGGCGCAGGAGCACCGGGGGTGGGTGCCCGGCGTTGGCCACCACGAGCTCTCCCCGTGCCGGGTCGGCAACCATGTACACGAGGGTGACCAGCTGCTCCGTGGGGTACTGCGCGAACATCAGGTCGAGTCGGCCCATCACGGTCGCGGGGGCGGGGTCCAGGGCCGCGTAGGCCCGGACGGCCGACCTCATCTGGGCCATCGCGGCCGCGGCACCGACACCGCGGCCCATGACGTCGCCGACGAAGAGGACCAGGCGGCCGTCGCCGAGGGGGATGGCGTCGTAGAAGTCGCCGCCGACCTCGGTGCGCCCGGAGGGGCTGTAGTAGCTGGCCAGCTCCCATCCGGGGACGTCGGGCAGCGACTCGGGCAGCACGGCGTGCTGGAGCTGGTCTGCCGCGGCCAGGGTCTCGCTGTGGAGCTCGGCGTTGTCGATGGCGATCGCGGCCCGCTTGGCCAGGTCCTCGGCGAGGGCGAGGTCGTCGGGTCCGTAGAGCCGGTCGGACTCCGCCGAGACCCAGGTGATGACCCCCAGCACCCGCCCCCGGGCCACCAGCGGCACCGTCAGGCCGCTGCGCAGCCGCAGCTCGCGGGCGATGCGCAGGTGCTCCTCGTCGACCGCGGCGGCGACCAGCATCTCGTCGGTGACCTCGCGGACCAGCTCGCTGCGGCCGGTCCGCATCACCTTCCAGGCCCCGCTCGGGGCGTCAGGGTCGGCGGGGTAGCGCTGCTCGAGGTCGATCGCGAGCTGGACCTTGGCCGGGTCCACGTGCTCCACCGCGAGGCGGTTGAGCCGACCGTCCTCGACCAGGTCGATGGCGCACCAGTCGGCGAAGGTCGGGACGGCCAGCCGGGCGACCCTCGCCAGCGTGGTCTGGTAGTCCAGGCTGCTGCTCAGCTCCGTGGCGGCGTCAGCGAGGAAGACCAGCTTGGCGGTCTGCTTCGCCGCCGCCTCCTGGGCGCTGATGCGGTCCAGGGCCTGGGCGCAGGTGTCGGCCAGGATCTCGAAGAACTCCAGCTCGGCCGAGTCCACGGACCGGGCCCCCGGGAAGGAGAGCCCGATCGCTCCGATCGTCCGCGTGCTCACCGTCAGGGGCAGGCAGACGATGGACCGCTCACCGCGGTCGGCATCGGGGTAGCGTTCCGCGATCTCGGCCGCCCCCGTCAGGAGGAGGCGCCGCCCCGTGCGGACCACGTCGCTGACCGGGGTCCGGCTGTCGAGCGGGAAGCTGGCCCACTGTTCCGCATCTCCCTCGTCGCCACCGCGCAGCCCCACGAGCCGCAGCGTCTCCGCACCGTCGAGGAGGGTCAGGGAGGCCATCGTGGCGCCCACCGCATCGGCGCTGTGGGTGATGACGATCTTGGTCACCGCCTCGACCGTGTCGGCGGTGGCCAGCTCTGCTGTGACCCTGGCCAGACGCGTCAGCCGGTCTCCCAGGTGACGCGCAGCCCTCGAGCCACCCTCGCTCGGAGAGTCCGCAAGCACCGGCCCATCATGCCGGGTCGCCCGTGGCCCGTGTCCACTTCTTGGGCAAAACGAGGGGAGGATCCTCGAAACGCCCTGACGCTTCGTCGCCAACCCACCCGGCGGACCGGCCGGCGTGAGAGCATCAGCACCGGGTGCGCTCCTCACGGCACCCCAAGCCCCGGCAGAGGGGACGGACGCGGGTCCCGAAGGGGGCGAACATGTGCTACCACGCCACCAAGCCGTTGCCGCCTGAGCCGCACTCGGCCCCGGCAGCACGGGAGTTCCTGCGGCGCTGCTACAGCGACTGGGGACTGATGGCGATGGTCGAGGACTCCGAGCTGGCCCTGTCCGAGCTGGTCACCAACGCCGTCCTGCATGCCCGCACCCCGCTGCTGGTGAGCATCAGCTGCGCCGACTCGACCATCGAGCTGGCGGTCTTCGACGGCACCCCGACACGGCCGACGATGCGGCCGCACCGATCGGACCTGGCCGGCGACCTGGCTGCGGCCCACGCCCTCGAGGCCGAGCTGGACGAGGTCCCGCACGAGAGGGACCCACGGCTGCACGTGGGGCTGGCCGGGCCGGTCACCGGCGGGCGCGGCCTGCTCGTGGTGGACGCCGTGGCCGCCCAGTGGGGGGTCAGCCCGCTCAGCGACGGCAAGGCGGTCTGGGCCCGCACCCCGGTGGCCGACGGCTGGGAGCCGGCCAGTCCGTGCCCGTGCCCCGGCTCCGACCAGGCGCTCACCCTGGCGTCGGGGCACCAGGTCGTCGAGCGCTGACCGACCCTCTCGCCGGCTTCCCTTCCGCGGGGGCCAGGGCCGTCGACCCCTGATGTCGGCCGCACCCCGCGCCTATGCTGCGAGCTAGCGGTTCCACCGTCCCTCCAGCCTCCCCGCGGCAGGCGACGAGGTCGCCTGAAGGCCGAGGTCATGACCAGACCGACCATCCTCACCGTCGACGACGACCCCCTGGTCTCGGCTGCCATCAGCCGGGACCTGCGCAGCCGCTACGGCAGCGAGTACCGCATCGTGCGCGCGACCTCGGGGGCCGAGGCCCTGTCCGTCCTGGCCGAGCTCGCCCTGCGCGACCAGCCGGTCGCCCTCATCGCCGCCGACCAGCGGATGCCGCAGATGACCGGGACGGAGATGCTGGAGCGGGCCCGCACCCACGCCCCGGGGGCCAAGCTCCTGCTGCTGACGGCCTACGCCGACACCGACGTGGCCATCACGGCGATCAACGACATCGGCCTGGACTACTACCTGCTCAAGCCGTGGGACCCGCCCGAGGAACGCCTCTACCCCGTCGTCGACGACCTGCTCGGCGACTGGCAGCAGGAGAACCCGGACCACACCGCCGACATCCGCGTGGTCGGGCACCGGTGGTCCGAGCGCAGCTACGAGATCAAGACCTTCCTCGCGCGCAACCACGTGCCCTACCGCTGGTACGACATCGAGCGCGACGCCGAGGCCCAGCGGCTGGCCGGGCTCGCGCAGGCGTCGCCGGACGATGTGCCCCTGGTCCTCCTCCCCGACGGCGACACCCTGCGCTCCCCGTCGACCCTCCAGCTCGCCGGCGCGCTCGGGCTGCGCACCAGCGCGCAGCAGCCGCTGTATGACGTGTGCATCGTCGGCGGGGGGCCCGCCGGCCTGGCCGCGGCGGTGTACGCCGCCTCGGAGGGGCTGAGCACCGTCGTCGTGGAACGCGAGGCCCCCGGGGGCCAGGCGGGCCAGAGCGCCGCCATCGAGAACTACCTGGGCTTCCCCAAGGGGCTGACCGGCTCGGACCTCACCCAGCGCGCGCTGGCCCAGGTGTTCCGGTTCGGCGCCGAGGTGGTGCTGGCGCGTGACGTCGTCGGCTTCGAGACCCGCGGGCCGGTGCGGGCCGTGCTCCTCGAGGGTGGCGGCGCGATCGAGGCCCGCGCCGTCGTGGTGGCCACCGGCGTCGCCTACCGGCGACTCGAGGCGGACGGGCTGGCCGAGCTCACCGGGCGCGGCGTCTACTACGGCGCGAGCGCCAGCGAGGCGGCCCAGTGCCAGGGCGACGACGTCTACGTCGTCGGCGCGGCCAACTCGGCGGGGCAGGCAGCCCTGAACCTGGCCCGCTACGCCAAGCGCGTGGTGCTGCTGGTCCGCGGCCCCACGCTCGAGCTCACCATGTCGCGCTACCTCATCGAGCGGATCACCGCGGCGGCCAACATCGAGGTGCGCTTCCGCTGCGAGGTGGGCGCGGCACGGGGCGAGGAACACCTGGAGTCGCTGGTCCTGGTCGACCGCGACTCCGGCGCCATCGAGGAGGTGCCCACCAGCTGGCTGTTCGTCTTCATCGGCGCCTCGCCGCGCACGGAGTGGCTCGGGCCCGACGTGGTGCGGGACGACAAGGGCTTCGTCGTGACCGGGCAGGACCTCCTCGGCCCGGCGCACGGGTCCACGTGGCCGCTGCCGCGGCCCCCCTTCGTCCTCGAGACGAGCGTCCCCGGCGTCTTCGCCGCCGGTGACGTGCGCCTGGACTCGATGAAGCGGGTCGCCTCGGCCGTCGGTGAGGGGGCCATGGCCGTCTACCTCGTCCACCGCTACCTGGCCACGACCTGATGCGCGTCGAGGACCTGCGCCCACTCGCCATCTTCGAGGGCCTGACCGACGACCAGCTCGGCGAGCTGCTGGAGGCCGGCGCCGAGGTGCGCATCGAGCCGGGCGTCGAGCTGTTCCGCGAGGGCGAGCACGCCGACCACTGGTGGGTGCTGGTCGACGGCGCGATCCACCTGGTGCGCCGCGTCGGCCGCGAGGAGACGGTTGTGGGGAGCATGGACGTGCCTGGCCGCTGGGCGGGAGGGTTCCGCGCCTGGGACGAGCACGGGGTCTACCTCGCCACCGGCCGGGGACGGTCCGAGGGGCGGGTGCTCCGGGTGCCGGCCCAGGCGCTGCGCGAATGGTCCTTCGCCTGGTTCCCGTTCGCCGGCCACCTCATCGAGGGCCTCTACGGCACCGCGCGCTCCATCGAGTCAACGGTGCGGCAGCGGGAGGCCCTGGTCACCCTCGGCACGCTCGCCGCGGGCCTGGCGCACGAGATCAACAACCCGGCGGCCGCAGCGTCCCGGGCGGTCGCCGCGCTGGAGGACTCGGTCGGCACGCTGCTGTCCTCCCTGGGCCGGCTGGCGCACGACGAGATCACGGCCCGCCAGTTCACCGCGCTCGACGAGCTGCGCCGCGAGGTCGAGCCCGGCGCCGGACCCCGGGACCCGCTGGCCGCCGCCGACCTCGAGGACACGCTCGGCGCGTGGCTCACCGATCGCGGCGTGGTCGCGGCCGGCACCCTCGCGCCGACCCTGGCCGACGCCGGGGCCGACCTCGACTGGTGCTCGCGGGCCGAGGCGGCGCTCGAGGGTTCGGCCCTGGGGCCCGGCCTGGAGTGGGTGGCCAGCACCCTGGCCGCGTCCACGCTGCTGGCCGAGGTGCGGGAGTCCACCCGGCGGGTCTCCGACCTCGTCGCGGCCGTCCGGTCCTACTCGCAGATGGACCGCGCCTCGATGCAGCTCGTCGACGTCACCGACGGCCTCGAGAGCACCCTGGTGATGCTCGGGCACAAGCTGCGCGACGGCGTCACGGTCGTGCGGGACTACGGGTCCGGGGTGCCCCGCGTGGCTGCCTACGCCGGCGAGCTGAACCAGGTGTGGACCAACCTCATCGACAACGCCGTCGACGCGATGGGCGGTGCCGGCACGCTCCAGCTGACGACCCGGGGTGAGGACGGCAGCGTCGTCGTCGAGGTCGCCGACACCGGGCCGGGGATGCCGCCGGCGGTGAAGGCGCGGGCGTTCGAGGCGTTCTACACGACCAAGGACGTCGGCAGGGGCACGGGCCTCGGCCTCGACATCGCCAGACGCATCATCGAGGAGCGCCACGGCGGCACCATCAGCATCGACTCCGGCCCCGGCCGCACGGTCCTGCGGGTGCGCCTGCCCGCCCCCTCCCCGGACGCGCCGGCGACGCCGGGCCCGCGATGAGGCCGTCACCGGCGCCCGACGACACGGCAGGCCACCACCCCGGAGGGTGATGGCCTGCCGGGCGCTGGGCTCGCTCAGGCGTCGCGGCGGCGGAGGCTGACCGCGGCCGCGGCCAGGACCAGCGCGGCATACGCACAGAACAACCCGAACCCGGCCCACGGGGACAGCGCCGCAGGGTCGGGGTGCACGTGCGTGATCGCCTCGCCCGCCGAGCTCGGCAGGTACCTGTCGATCGGGTCGGCCCACGACGACGGCAGGAACCGCACGACGATCGGGAGGACGAACAGGACCCCGAACAGCGCGGAGATCCCGCCGGCGGTGTTGCGCAGCACGGCACCCAGCGCGAGGCCCAGCAGGCCCACCACGGTCAGGTAGAGCGCGGCACCGAGCACCGCACGCAGGACGCCCGGGTCACCCAGGGAGGCCTGCAGGTGCTTGCCCCGGAGGATCGACTGGCCGATGAGGAACGCCCCCAGGGTGGAGGGGACCGTCAGCGCCAGGGTCACCGCGCCGAACACGACCGCCTTGGCCCACAGCACCGGCAACCGTGCGGGCACGGCCGCCAGCGTCGCCCGGATCATCCCCGTGGCGTACTCGCCGGTGATGAACAGGACGCCGAGGACCCCGAGGGCCAGCTGCGCCAGGAAGATCCCGGCGAGGCTGCGCGAGGTCGGGTCGAAGCCGAGCGCCTCGCGGGGGTCCCGCGGCGGCCAGTGGTTCACGGTCACGGTGGGCACCAGGACCGACAGGCCGACGATGAACACGACCGCGACCAGCAGTGAGAAGACCGTGGAGCGCAGCGACCGCAGCTTCGTCCACTCGGACAGGACCACGCGGGGCAGCGTCACCTTCTTCGGGGTCGAGGCCTGCGGGCGCAGCGCGTTGCTGGTGGTGGCGGTGCTCATCGCTCGGCTCCGGTGGTCTCCAGGGCGTCACGGCCCTCGGCGGTGGTGGAACCGTGGTACTCCACGGCGTCCCTGGTCAGGTCCATGAAGGCTTCCTCCAGGGAGGACTGCTGGGCGGTCAGCTCCAGCAGGGTGATCGCCGCCCGGCCGGCGGCCACGCCGACCTGGTCGGTGCTCAGACCGAACACGTCGAGCGCGTCGCCACCCGCCGGCGTGACGGTGACGTCCGGACCGTCCAGGGCCGCCGCGAGGGCCGCCGGGTCGGTCGTGCGGACCCGGACCCGGTTGCCGGAGGAGCGGGCGATGAAGTCCTGGACGCTGGTGTCCGCGATGAGCCGGCCGCGACCGACGACGATGAGGTGGTCGGCGGTCTGCGCCATCTCGCTCATCAGGTGCGAGGAGACGAACACGGTGCGGCCCTCGGCCGCCAACGACTTCAACAGGTTGCGGATCCAGCGGATGCCGTCGGGGTCCAGGCCGTTGACCGGCTCGTCCAGGATGACGGTCTGCGGGTCACCGAGGAGCGCGGACGCGATGCCCAGGCGCTGGCCCATCCCCAGGGAGAACCCGCCCGCGCGCCTTCTCGCGACCTCGCGCAGCCCCACGAGGTCCACGACCTCCTCGACCCGGGCACGCGGGATACCGGCGGTCTGGGCCAGGGCGAGAAGGTGGTTGAAAGCGCTGCGGCCGGTGTGGACCGACCGTGCCTCGAGGAGGGCGCCGACCTCGTGCAGCGGGGCGGCGTGCTCCCGGTACGCCTTGCCGTTCACCCGGACCGACCCGGCGCTCGGGGCGTCCAGGCCGAGGATCATCCGCATGGTGGTGGACTTGCCGGCACCGTTGGGACCGAGGAACCCGGTGACCACCCCCGGCTTCACGGAGAACGTCAGGTCGTCAACGGCGGTCTTCTGGCCGTAGCGCTTCGTGAGACCCAGGGCCTCGATCATGGACATCTCTTTCGTCGTGGGGTGCGCGCCGGCCGGTCCGCGCACACCCCATGCATCCCCCAGGGAACGACGGACGGCGCAGAGCCCACACGCACAGGTGCCCGCCGGACGGACGGGCGGGCACATGCTCCCCGATCACCCTGACAGCAGGCTGAGACGGGCCGCCACCCCTGTCGCCCCGAGGCCGGCGCTTGCCGGGCGGTCCCCGACGGGGACCCTCAGCCTCGTTCGGCGGTGGCGCAGGTGATGCAGGTCCGGGCCGCGGGACGGGCTTCGAGGCGAGCCTCCCCGATCGGCCCCCCGCACCGCTCGCAGACCCCGTAGGTGCCTGCCGCCAGGCGCTCCTCGGCCAGGTCGCAGTCGGCCAGGTGGCTGCGGGCCTGCTCCAGGAGCGCCGCCACCTGGGCCCGCTCGTAGGCGATGGTCGCACCGTCCGGGTCGTGCTCGTCATCGGTGGAGACGTCCTGGGAAGCCTCGATGATCACGTCGACGTCGCGGGTCAGGGACGCGATGCGCGAGACCAGCTCCTGGCGCTCCTCGGCGAGCACGGCACGCGCGGCCGGGAAGCCATCGGCCGGCACCGCAGGTTCGGAGTGGGCTGTCATGGCGTATCCAACGGACCACGCCGACCAGCTGTTCCTTCCCTCCCCGGGAAGAACGGGCACGGGCAGGGCGTTGGACCATGAGCCGGCCCTGGATGCGTGTGTGGTTGAGCCGCCGACAGACGACGTCATTGCGACGTGGCAGTCGAGCTTGGGCGATGCGAGGGGTTCGATTCCTCTCGACGGCACGAAAGACGGACGGGACGCCTGTGGCCCCCCGTCCGTCGTGCTGTCCGCCGGGCCTGGTCCCGGCTAGTGCAGCCGGGACCGCCAGTCGGGCGGGACCCGCCCCGCCGGCCCGGGGACGCCCTGCTGCTCCGGGTGGGAGGCCGGGGGCGCCAGCTCGGGCCCCTCGAGCCAGTCACCGGTGGCATAGTCGTAGAACCAGTCCTCGTCCGGCTCGTAGCTCTGGACCACGCGGTGCCCGGTGGCCCGGTAGTGCGCCGAGGCGTGCTGGGCGGGTGAGGAGTCGCAGCAGCCGACGTGGCCGCAGCGGGCACAGCGACGCAGGTGCAGCCACCAGCCGGGTGGGTCCTGGCCCTCGCAGTCGACGCAGCCCGGGCCGCTCGGCGGGACCTCGGACCGGACCTCGACCTCGGGCCGGATCTCACTGTCGTCGCCCACGTGCCGGCTCCTTCCACCGATGCGACCTCGCGCTCCGGCAGTCTCGTCGCGACGGCCGCCGGGATCCTCATGCACTTCGCGTAGCGGCGGTTGTGCCTCCCTGCACGGCAACGCCCCGCCGGGGAATCCCGGCGGGGCGTTTGCGGTGCCGGCGTGACGGGCGCCGGGTCGGTGTCAGGCGGCGGGCTCCAGCACGCGCGCCTCCTCCTCGAGCAGCCCCATCTCGGGGCGCGGGGCGCGACGGCGTACCGCCAGCGACAGCACGAGCACCACGGCGACCGCGATGAGGGCGGCCGCGACCCCGAGACCGCGGTCCGCACCCAGGACGAACAGCGCCTTGGCATGGGCCGACGCGGTCGGTGAGGAGGCCGCCCCGGGCCCGGCCGTGGCGAAGACGGTCACGAGCACCGCCAGACCCACCGCTCCCCCGACCTGCTGGGTGACGTTGACCAGACCGGAGGCGATGCCGACCTCGTGGGCCGGCACGCGGGCCATGCCCGCGTCGGTGAGCGGGACGAAGGCGGTGCCGTTGCCGAACGCGAACAGCACCATCGAGCCGACGAGCTGCCCATAGGTGCTGTCCACCCCGAGCCGCGTCAGCAGGACGAGGCCCAGCACGGACAGCGCCATCCCGACGAGCATCACCGCGCGGGTGCCGAACCGCGGCACGAACACCCGGGTGGCCAGCTGGGAGCTGACGAAGACCGTCACCGGGAACGGCACGAAGGCGAGCCCGGTCCGCACCGGCGACCAGCCGAGGACGAGCTGGAAGTACTGGCTGAGGAAGAAGAAGGCGCCCATGCTCCCGGCGACGAGCAGCAGCCGGGCGACATACGCACTGGCCCGCTCCCGGTCGGCGAACAGGTGCAGCGGCGTGATGGGGTGCTCCACGCTGCGCTCGACGAGGACGAAGGCGGTCATCAGGACGAGCGCCGCCGCGAAGGAGGCCAGGGCCACGCCGCTCCCCCAGCCGTCGGCCGCGGCCCGGATGAACCCGTACACCAGGGCGGTCATGCCTGCCGTCGACAGCAGGCTCCCGGCGACGTCGATGCGGCCGGCCTGGCCGCGACCGCGGGGCAGCGCGGCGCGGGAGAGGACCAGCACCACGAGCCCGATGGGCACGTTGACGAACATCACCCATCGCCAGGAGGCGTACGAGGTGAGCAGGCCGCCGGCGATGAGACCGATGGCGGCGCCGCTGGCGGAGACGATCGTGTAGTAGCCCACGGCGCGGGTGCGGTCCCGCGGCTCGGGGTAGAGGCCCATGAGGATGGCGAGGGCCGACGGCGCCACGAGGGCCGCGCCGACACCCTGCGCCGCGCGCGCCAGGAAGAGGTCTGCGCCGGCGTCGGCGAAGCCGCCGAGCAGGGAGGCCGCGGTGAACAGGAGCATGCCGACCGCGAAGACGGTACGGCGCCCGAACAGGTCACCGGCGCGGGCGCCGAGCAGGAGCAGCCCGCCGAAGGCGAGGGTGTAGGCGTTGACGACCCAGGACAGGTTCGCGGGCTGGATGTGCAGCGCCTGCTGCATGTCCGGCAGCGCGATGTTCACGATCGCCGAGTCGAGGACGATCATCATCTGGGTGGTGAGGACGACGGCAAGGGGTAGCCAGGTCCGGGTGGGCGTGGCAGTGCGGGAGCTCATGGATGGGAGGTCCTTCCCGGCAGGCGGGGCTATCATGGTGACGAAAGCGGAGGAACCCTCCGCGTCGTGACAAGAACGGAAGCGGAGTTTCCCTCCGCTTAATCGACTATACGGAGGATGGCTCCGTTTATGCAAGGTGGTGACTCGGGTGTCCCCTGACGAGGGCAAGGCGCTGCGCGCCGATGCCGCCCGCAACCGGGCGCGGCTCCTCGACGCGGCGACGAAGCAGTTCGCCGAGCGCGGCGTCGAGACGTCGCTGGACGACGTCGCCAAGGCCGCAGGCGTGGGCATCGGGACCCTCTACCGCCACTTCCCCACCCGCGAGGACCTCGTCCTGGCGGTCTACGGCGCCCAGATCGACGCCCTCGACGCGCGTTCCCGGGAGCTGTCGACCAGCGAGGACCCCGGCGAGGCGCTGCGCGAGTGGATGCGCGGTTTCGTCGACTTCTACGCGGTCAAGCAGGGCATGGTGACCCTGCTGCGCACGATGATGGAGGGCAGCCGCTCGGAGCACTTCACGCAGACCCGGGAGACGCTGCGCCTCGCCGCGGAGCGCATGCTCGCCCCCGCCATCGAGGCCGGGGTGATCCGCCAGGACGTCGCCGCCCCCGAGCTGCTGCGCGCCCTGGGCGGCATCTGCCTCACCAGCGACCCGAGGTCGACGCCGCCGTCGTCAACGCTGTCCCTGGTCGACCTCGTGTATGACGGGCTGCGCTACGGCGCGCCCGTGGCCGCGACCCGCGGCTGACGACGGCTCCGTGCTCGGGCTCGGGCACTGATGTCCGAGCCAGCCGGCAGTGCCTCCATCCTCGTCGTGGTCAACGACACCTCCAGGACCTGGCCGGTGCTCGCCTGCACCGGCGACTACTTCCCGGACGCCGGGCTGCTGCGCCCGTGCACGGACCGCAGCAAACCCGGCCCCTGAGCCGCGCACGATCCTCGTTCGCCGACGGGCGCGCCGTGCTCGCACTAGCCGGCGAGGTGACCCCAGCTGCCGGAGAGCTCGTGCCAGGCCCCGACTGCAGCGACCCGCCCCTCCACCAGCACCACCACGCGGTCGGCCTGGGCCAGCGCCGCACGCTTGGACGTGGCCCCGATGACGGTGGCGCCACGCTCGCGCAGGGCAGTCCACAGCTCGATCTCGGTGGCCGAGTCGAGCGCCGAGGAGACGTCGTCGGCGAGCAGCAGCTCGGCCTCGCACGCGAGCGCGCGGGCCAGGGCAAGCCGCTGCACCTGACCGCCGGAGAGCCGGACCCCGCGATGCCCGACCAGCGCATCCGGCCCGCCGGCCGACTGGACGTCCGGGACGAGGCGGGCGGTCTCGAGGGCCGGGCGCACGGCACGGCCCGGGTGGTCCAGCCGGACGTTGTCGGTGAAGGTGCCCGAGAGGACCCTCGGCACCTGGGCGACATGGGCGACCCGGCCCGGCCGCAGGAAGGTCTGTGGCTCGGCCACCGGCTCGCCGTTCCAGCGGATCTCGCCGGTGCTGGACACCAGACCGGCGAGGGCGGAGAGCAGGCTGGACTTGCCCGACCCGACCTGCCCGAGCAGCAGCACCAGCTCGCCGGCGTCCACCGCCAGGTCCACGTCGGTGGCCCCGAGGGTGCCGTCGTCGTGCACTGCCGTGACGCCGGCCAGCTCGAGGCTGCGCAGCGGCTCCCGCGGCGCTGACTCCGGCGCCGGGGCGGCGCCCTGCACGAGGTCGACACCAGCCGGCACGCGCATGAGGTCGCCGCCACCGGCGAGCCGGCTCGTGGTCTGCATCCAGGCGCGGGTGCCCGGCGCCTCGGTGATGACCGATCCCGCGACCCGCCCGAACCAGTCGAAGCCGTTGACCGCACCGGCCACCAGCAGCGCCGTGGCCAGCCCCCAGCCACCGGCGACGAGGACCGCCCAGGCCGTCACGACACCGCACTGGACCATGACGATCGGGACGCCGTCGAGCAGCGCCTGCACCCGGTGCTCGCGCACCGCGGCCGCCACGCGGCCGCCGTCGACCTCACGCAGGTGCGCGTGCACGCTCGGCGTCGACGCGGCGAGCTTCACCGTGCGCACCGAGTCCAGCGCCGAGACCAGTGAGCGGCCGAACCGGGCCCGGGCGGCGGCGGAGGCCGCCGCGGACCGCCCTGCCACGCGCCGCCCGAGGGACGAGGCGAGCGCGGAGGCGATCATGACGGCAAGCAAGACGCCGCCGGCCAACAGGCTCCGGGCGACGACTGCGGTCACCGCGGCGATGGCGAGGCCGTTGACGAAGTCGACCCAGCGGTCGGCGTAGCGGGCCAGGCGGTCGGCGTCCATGGTCCGGGCGACGACCTCACCGGGAGGAGTCCGCTCCAGGCGGTGCTGGGCGGTCTGGCCGACCAGCACCGTCGAGCGCACGCGCAACATCACGGCGACCCACCACCGCGGGTAGCGCCGGAAGGACTCGGCGAGCAGCAGCGGCGACAGGAGCAGCGAGACCACGAGCGCGGCGGTCAGCGCCACCGGGCTCTGGCCGTCGCGGAGGGCGACCACCAGGTGTCCCCAGATCCAGCCGGTGACAGCGCCGAACGCCCCCGAGAGCGCCGCGGCCAGGAAGAGGCCGACGCTGACCAGGCCCCACTGCGGCTCGATGAGCAGCGCGGAGGCCGTCGCCCGGGCCAGGCCGGGCACGTGGTCCAGAGCCGGGGCGGCCGGCGGCGACCCGGCGCGGCGGGCGGTCCCGACCCTGCCGGTGGCCGGGCCTGCATCCGCGGGCGTCCCGGCGTCGGTCGTCCCGGCGCAGACCGGCGACCTGTCGCCCGCGTGCGTGGCGGCATCCTCCTCCGCGGCTGCCTCCAGCAGCCGCTGGAACGGTCCCGGCTGGGCGGCGAGCCGGGCCCGTGGCCCCTGCTGCACGACCCGCCCGGCCTCCAGCACCGCGACGTGCTCGGCGCGCCGGGTCGTGGACAGCCGGTGGGCGACCAGGAGGCCGGTGCGACCGGAGAGGAGCCGCTCGGCGGCACGCACCACGTTGGCCTCGGTGACCGGGTCCATCCGGGCGGTGGCTTCGTCGAGGACCACGACCCGGACGTCGCGCACGAGCAGGCGCGCGAAGGCGACGAGCTGCTCCTCACCGGAGGACAGGGTGGTCCCGCCCGGGCCGAGCGGGGTGTCCAGCCCGTCGGGCAGGCCCGACACCCAGTCCTCGAGGCCGAGCTCGGCGACGGCGCGCTCGACCTCGGCGCGCGGCACCGGCTCGAAGAGCGTGATGTTCTCGGCCAGGGTGCCGGCGAGGATCTCGGTCCGCTGGGTCACGACGCCGACGGCGGAACGCAGCCGCTGCAGGTCGACGTCGAGCACGTCGACGCCGCCGAGCAGGACCGAACCACGCTCGGGCTCGACGGCCCGGGAGAGCAGTGACGCCAGCGTCGACTTGCCCGAGCCGGTGCGCCCCACCAGTGCGCAGGTGGTGCCCGCGGGGACGTCCACGGTGACCTGCTGGAGGGCGAAACGCCCCTCGACGTAGCTGAAGTGCAGGTCGCGGAACTGGATGTCCAGTGGGCCGGTCGGCAGGTCGTCGCCGCCAACCGGCTCCGAGTCCGTGCCGAGCAGGCCCCGCAGCCGGAGCACGGCGCCGAAGCCGGCCTGCAGGTCGGGCAGGTGCCGCGCCAGCATGTCGGTCTGGCCCACGAACATGGTGGTGACGAGGAACAGCGTGACCAGCTCGGCGGTGTCGAGTCGGGCGTTGACCACCAGCGTCACTCCCACGAGCGCGGTGGCCGCCAGCACCGCGTGCAGCAGCGTCCCGGTGCGCCGCCCGATCCGGCTCTCCAGCTCGAGGACGCTGGCGAAACGCCTGTGCACCTCGGCGGCGAGCTCGGTGCAGCGCCGGACCACGTGGGCCTGACCCAGGCTGGCGCGCAGGTCGTCGCGCCCGGCGACGCCCTCCTCCATGGCCGCGGCGTGGTCGGTCCACGCCGCCTCCTCCACGACCTTGCGGGCCGAGAGCGTCGGGAGCAGCGGACGGACGGTGACCAGCGCGGCCACACCGGCCAGGGGGAACAGGATGAAGGCGGGCCACCACGTGGTCCCGGCCACGATCCACAGCGGGCCGGACGCGAACAGCGTGCGGATCGCCTGCCACGCGCTCTGGCGCAGCAGGGTGCCGACCTCGTGGGTGTCGTCGTCGATCCGGTCCAGGACCTCGCCGACCGCCTGCTCGGTGAGGGTCGGAAGCGGCTGGTGCAGCGCCGCGTCGAGGAGGTCGGCTCGCAGGCGGCCCTCGGCACGGTCGACTACTCCGGCCCACAGCGTGCGTGCGGCCGTGTCGAGCACCGCCGCCCCCACGACACAGGCGGCGAGCAGCAGGACCAGCCGCTCGGTGGCGTGCTCGGCCAGCTGCCCGGCGACCAGCGTGCCCAGGGAGGTGCCCACGGCGGCGACGGCGCACGCCGCCAGCGCCCACGCCGCCACGGGAGTGCGCAACCTCCGCCAGTCGACCGTGCGGTGGTCGTCTGGCTCTGTCGTCGGGGCGAGCACCGTGCGGACGGCCTCGAGCTGGGTCAGCGGCATCGTCTTGCACGCTACGAGATGGCACCGACGGTCGTCGCGTGGTTTATTCCCCAGCGAGCTGCCACTGCATACCATCGCGCGATGACGTGGTTGCGGTTGGCAAGCCAGCGAGTGATGGCTCGCGCGGCCGAAGAGCTCACCGAGGGGAACGACACCTGGTTCACCTCCCTCGGCACCTCCATGAGCCCGGCCATCAGGGCCGCGCAACGCGTGTGGCTGCGGCCCGTCGACGAGGGCGAGTCGCTCGTCGGCAGGGTCGTGCTGTCCAGGGTTGGAGCGCGGTACTGGCTGCATCGGGTCACGGAGGAGCGGCCTGGACAGGCGCACATCGCCGCGGACACGGGCATGGTCAACGGCTGGACATCACGAGGGCTGGTCTTCGGTGTCGTGAGGCTCGGGTCCGGCGACGAATGACACAGCGCGGCGGCTCGGTCGTCCGCGCGACCGGCGGGGTCGCGCACCGACGCCAGCGCGACGGGCAGGTCCACCCATGATCGGCCGGTAGCCTTGGCGGCCGCCGAGGCCGATGTGCGGTGATCGTGCGCCCACCCGGCCAGTCCTCGCGCCCCGCGATGACGTGCAGCCACGCCAAGACCTGGAGCTCTCCCTGTGACTGACCTGACCACTGCCGCTAGCAGTGCCGGTGCCGACACCGCCAGCTCCGCCCCAGAAGCACCACCCACGGGAGGCCACAAGCCCGTCGGCGCCGCTCTGCTGCTCGCAGCCCTCGGCGTCGTCTTCGGCGACATCGGCACCAGCCCGCTGTACGCGCTGCAGACCGTGTTCTCCCTCGACCACGGCATCGTGCGACCCACGCCCGGCGACGTCTACGGCGTCATCTCGTTGATGTTCTGGTCGGTGACGCTCATCGTGTCCGCCAAGTACGTGATGGTGCTGATGCGCGCGGACAACGACGGCGAAGGTGGGGTCATGGCCCTGGCCGCGCTCGCGCGCCGCCTGTACGCCAAGCGCGGCGGCCGCACCGGCCTGCTGATGGCCCTGGGCATCCTCGGCGTCTCGCTGTTCTACGGTGACTCCGTCATCACCCCCGCCATCAGCGTGCTCTCCGCCGTCGAGGGCCTGAAGGTGGCCGCGCCCAGCCTCGCGCACCTGGTCGTCCCCGTGGCCGCGGTCATCCTGACCGGGCTGTTCGCCGCGCAACGGTTCGGCACCGGCAAGGTCGGGGCGCTCTTCGGTCCCGTCACCCTTGTCTGGTTCGGCGCGCTGGCCGCGGCGGGGGTACCGCAGATCGTGGCCCACCCGAACGTGCTGGCCGGCCTGTCACCGACCTATGCGGTGGCGTTCGTGGCCGCACACCCCGGTATCGCGTTCGTCGCCATGGGCGCGGTCGTCCTGGTCATCACGGGGGCCGAGGCGTTGTACGCGGACATGGGGCACTTCGGGCGGATGCCGATCCTGCGCGCCTGGTTCTTCATCGTGTTCCCGGCCTTGACCCTGAACTACCTCGGCCAGGCGGCGCTCATCCTGCACCACCCCGGTGCCACCGCGAACCCGTTCTTCCTGCTGCTGCCCGGCTGGTCGCAGGTCCCGATGGTGGTCCTGGCGACGGCGGCGACGGTCATCGCCAGCCAGGCCGTGATCTCCGGCGCGTTCTCCCTCTCCCGGCAGGCGATGCAGCTGGGCATGCTCCCCGCCCTGAAGGTCCGCCAGACCTCCGAGCGCGAGGCCGGACAGATCTACCTGCCCGGCATCAACGGGGCGCTGTTCGTCGGCGTGCTCGCTCTGATGTTCGCGTTCCGTTCCTCCGCCAGGCTCGCCACGGCATACGGGGTGTCCGTCACCGGCGCCCTCGTCATCGACACGGTCCTGCTGCTGCTGGTGGCCAGGGTCCTGTGGGACTGGCCGGCGTGGAAGCTGGCCGCGGCCGGCATCGCGTTCGGCGGCCTCGAGCTGACGGTCCTGGCGGGCAACCTCTCCAAGGTCGCGCACGGCGGCTGGCTGCCGCTGCTCATCGCCGCCTGCGTGTTCACCGTCATGACGACGTGGCAGAAGGGCCGGGAGGTGGTCGCGGCGAACCGGCGGCGCAAGGAAGGGCCGCTGCAGGAGTTCGTCGACCTCGTCCACGAGCGCGGCGTGCCCCGGGTGCCCGGCACGGCGGTGTTCCCGCACCCGGGCAAGGACACGACGCCGCTGGCGATGCGCGCCACCGTGGAGCACAACCACGTCCTGCACGAGCACGTCATCGTCATCTCGGCGACCGCGGTGAACGTGCCGCACGTCCCGCCGGCAGAGCGGCTGACGGCCGACGACCTCGGCTACGCCGACGACGGCATCCACCACCTGTCGGTGCGCTACGGCTTCGCCGACAACGTGGACCTGCCGGCCGCGCTGCGCCAGGCCTGTGCCGACGACGTGCTCGACCCGGGCATCGACCTCGAAGGCGCGTCCTACTTCCTGTCCCGCGGCACGATCAGCCTCGGCCCGGAGAAGGTGATGGCCACCTGGCGCAAGCGGCTCTTCACCCAGCTCGCCCGGCATGCCGCCGACCCGGCCGAGTACTTCGGCCTGCCGGTGCAGCGCATCGTGACGATGGGAAGTCACGTCACGTTGTAGGAGCCACCGCATCGGGCGCCGCTCCCGGGGAGCTACTCGGGTCGGGCTTCCTCGCGGACATCCCGGTGCGTCCTCGCCGCGGCACGCAGCTCGTCGTCCGGTGCCGCCTCGAGCGTGATCATCGACTTGTCCGCCGCCGGCAGCGAGCGCAGGATCTCGTCGAGCTTGCGCTGGGTCGCGGCCTGCTCACGGGCCTGGGTGTGCTGGATGACGAACACCATGGCCAACGTCACCGCCGCGACCATCGTCTGGAAGACCGACTCCAACCGGGTCGGGAACTCGAAGCGGGCCGAGAAGACGACCCACAGCAGGTCGAGGGCCACCACGGTCACGGCTATCCACGGTCGCGACGCCACCCAGTCCAGCCCGTGAAGCACCCGCGAGGCGGGGTGGCGCGACCATCGAGGACCAGACCTCACCCATGACCACATGCCAACCATCCTCGCGGCTCACCCTGTGCCCGGAGGACCGCACCTGCGGTCCCTGACCCAGGCTCTGGCTCACCCCGCGTCGGCCTCCTGGCTGACGCGTGCCCTGACCTGGTTGGCCGCGGCCAGCAGCGCGTGGGAGACGTCGAGCAGCTCCTCGGCTTGTTCGTCACGCAGCTTGCTCAGCCGGCGAAGCTGTTCCTCCAGCACCGCGACCTCACGGTCCGCCTCGCTGATGCGTGCCGTGGCCGCATCCTCGGCTGCGGCAACGATCTCCGCGGCTCGCTGCTCAGCCTCCTGGACCACAGAGCCGGCCTTGGCTTCCGAGGCCGTGCGGGTCGCCTCGGCGGTCTGGAGGGACCGTGCGACGGTCCAGTCGGCCACGTTGTGAGCGCGCTCGAGCAGCGTGGCGGAGAGCTGAGCAACCTCGGAGGAGTCGCGAAGCGCCGCCACGTACGTGTTGACCTCCGCCGGGTCGTAACCGTTGGTAACCCGGCTGAACCGGGCAGCAGACTGCGGCGCAGTGTGCGTGGCCATTGCCGTCCTCTCCTCGCTGACGCTCGGGCCGAGCCTCTGATGGTGGTGTTTCCAGCCGACTCCTTATCGGGGCAACCGGGCCCCTCCTGAACGATTCCGCCGTTCGGGTCCATGCCGACCCCGATCCGCCGGCGCCTGCCCCTGCTGCCGGCCAGCGCAGGCTCGGGTCCCCTGGCTGGCACTCTGCCGCGGCCCAACTCCCGCGAGTCCCTCGTGACCGTGAGTCGCCCGCCCCGCGCCCGCCGACTGTGAGATGGGTCACAGTGTCGTCCAGCCCGAGGTGGCAAGATGCCGTGGCTAACCGACCGGCCACCCCCTGGGAGCGCCCTGTCGCTCCAGCCGGTCGTTGGAGTAGAAGCATGCCCTCGTACGACCAACCCGACATCCTCGATCGCAACCTCAGCGAGATCCTGCAGGAGATCCGAGTCGCCCAGACCGGAGTGCAGATCCTCTTCGCGTTCCTGCTCTCGCTGCCGTTCACCTCCGGGTTCCGGAACGCCAGCCCACCCGACCGCGCGGTCTACCTCACCGCCCTGCTGGCCACCGTCGGTGCAGCGTCCATGCTGATCGCACCCGTCGCGTTCCACCGGGTCCTGTTCAGGCGCCGTCGCCGGCCCGACATCGTTCGTGGCGCCAACCGCTTCGCCATCGTGGGGCTGGCCCTGATGGTCGTGGGCGTGTCCGCCGCTGTCCTCTTCGCCACCAGCTTCGTGATCGGCACCCTCGGCGGCTCGGTTGTCGGCGGCATCGTGTTCGTCTGGTTCAGCGCCTGGTGGTTCGTGGTGCCGTTCCACCACCTCCACCGACGCGACGACCACCCCGTCACGGTGCCCGTCAGCAGCTCGTCGTCCCATCGCCGGCCGACGATGCACGCGGTCTCGCATGCCCGGGCCGCCCGGCCCCAGTAAGTCGTCTCGGCCACGTCGAGTCGATCCAGAGCGGCAGGTCGACGCCACTCCACGCGGCAGCTGAGCCGCAGCCGGGTTGCGTGCCCGGCTACGGCGTACTGTCGCCGCGGCGGGCGCGGACCGTCCGCACCACACGGGTTGTCGTGACCGGCGGCGCCGATGTTTCTCGACCACGGCCGAGGGCGGCGCGCCAGCTGCGGCGCAGTAAGAGGATGTTGGGGTCTCACGGCCGTGACCTCATGCGGGGGCCATGGGCCCCGCGACGACGGGCCCCACGCAGCCCCTCAGCCGCCGAGCCCCGTGGTCGACGCGCTCAGGTGCCGGCCCCGCCCCGCCTCACCGCTGGGCGCCATGGCGCTGATCAGCTCGTATGCCGCGTGCGAGGCCGCGATGCCGGTCACCTCCGCGTGGTCGTAGGCGGGTGCCACCTCGACGATGTCCGCCCCGACCAGGTTGAGCGTGTTGAAGGACCGGAGGATGTTCAGCAGCTCGCGGCTGGTCAGGCCGCCGGCCTCCGGCGTGCCGGTTCCGGGCGCGAAGGCCGGGTCGAGCACGTCGATGTCGAGGGAGACGTAGATGGGTCGGTCACCGACCCGGGTGCGGATCCGCTCGACCACACCACGCCACCCCAGGTCGTCCATCTCGTGGGAGCCGACGACCTGGAAGCCGAGCGCCTGGTCATCGACCAGGTCGGTGGGTGCGTAAAGGGGGCCGCGGATACCGACGTGGATGCTTCCGGTCTGGTCGATCAGCCCTTCCTCGCTGGCGCGGCGGAACGGGGTGCCATGCGTGACGGGTGCACCGAAGTAGGTGTCCCAGGTGTCCAGGTGGGCGTCGAAGTGCACCACGGCAACCGGACCATGGATCTCGCGCATGACCCGGAGCAGAGGCAGCGCGATCGTGTGGTCACCGCCGATGGTCAGCAGGCGCGTGCTGCGCTCCAGCACCGCCCGCGCACCCAGGTCGACCTGCTGGACCGCCTCGTCGATGGAGAACGGGTTGCAGGCGATGTCACCGGCGTCGGCCACCTGCTGCACGCCGAACGGCTCGACGTCGAGCACGGGGTTGTAGTTGCGCAGCAACTTGGAGGAGGCGCGCACGTGCGCCGGGCCGAACCGGGCTCCCGGCCGGTAGCTGACGCCGCTGTCGAAGGGGACTCCGACAACCGCCACGTCGGCGCGGCCCACCTCATCGAGCCGGGGAAGACGGGCGAAGGTGGCCGGTCCGCCGAACCGGGGCACCACGGTGGCGTCCACCGGGCCCCGAGGGGTAGAGGAGGTCATGCTCACCACACTCTCACTTCGTGCTGTCGAGGAGGTCACGCCAAGTCGGGTCGAGCCGCTGCGGACGCCCCGGTGGGAGTGGGCCACCGGTCCCCCCACGGGGCGATCCGCTCCCACGCGGCGGCCACCTGCAGCACCCGAGCATCAGCCCACCGGGGACCCATCACCTGCATGCCGACCGGCAGCCCGGAGGGGTCCCAGCCCGTGGGGACGGCACACGCCGGGCCCCCGGTGAGGTTGGCGGGCAGGGCCAGCGCACACCA
The DNA here is from genome assembly GCA_035699865.1 of Oryzihumus sp. Lineage (GTDB taxonomy): Bacteria > Actinomycetota > Actinomycetes > Actinomycetales > Dermatophilaceae > Oryzihumus. The sequence continues at coordinate 20,857 of DASSPC010000020.1, forward strand.
GTCGTCGAAGAAGGGGTCGACCGGGACCCCGTCGATGGCCGCCGGCGAGGTCACGTCGGTGCCGAAGGCGGGAAGGGGCATGGACGGTGTCAGCAGGACGTCGTAGTCCTCGAAGAAGCGGTCCCAGCGCCGGCGGTAGCCGCGCCGACGTTCCAGGGCGTCGAGGTAGTCCCGTGCGCTGGCGGGCCGCCCGGCCTCGATGATCTCGCGGGTGCCGGCAGAGAGCAGGTCGCCGGCTTCCTCCAGGAGCGGCCCCTCGGAGGCGAAGCCCTCGGGCAGTGCCAGGTCGTTCCACAGCTGCGTCGGGTACGGCGCGTCCGGGTGCGCCTCGGTCACCCGCGCCCCGTCGTCGACCAGCCGGCGCACCGCGTCCCGGAACGCGGCCCGGACCGACTGCTCGACCGGGGCCCACCCCAGGTCCTCCGACACGGCGACCCGCAGCGTCGACCAGTCCACCGGCCGGGTCACGGCACCCAGCAGGTCGCCGACGTCCACCGGCCAGGTCAGGTCGTCCTCCGGCGAGGCTCCGGCCATCAGGTGGAGCGTCAGCGCCGCGTCCCGCACCGAGCGGGTGATCGGGCCGTCCACCGACAGGCTCGGCCAGCCGCGGAAGCCCGGCAGCTTGGGCACCAGCCCGAAGGTGGGCTTGTGCCCGACGACCCCACAGAAGGCCGCGGGGATGCGGATCGACCCACCGCCGTCCGTGCCGACCGCGATGGGCGTGGCCCCGTACGCCACCGAGGCCCCGGCGCCGCCGCTGGAACCGCCCGGGGTGGTGTGCGCCGCCCAGGGATTGCGGGTGAGGCCGAAGACCTCGTTGTCGGTGAACCCCCGGTAGCAGAACTCCGGGTTGTTGGTCTTGCCCACCACCACCGCGCCCGCGGCCTTGAGGCGGGCGACGGGGACCGCGTCCACGGCGGGGACGAAGTCACGCAGGGCGGCCGAGCCGTTGGTCGCCGGCGCCCCCGCCAGCCAGACGTGGTCCTTCACCGAGATCGGGACCCCCAGCAGTGGCAGCTGCTCGCCGACACCCGTGGCGAGCAGGGTGTCGGCCTCGCGCGCCCGGACGCGGGCCTGGTCCGCGAGGACCACGGTGAAGGCGTTGACCACCCCCTCGAACCGGGCGATGCGCTCCAGCAAGCGCTCGACCAGCTCCTCGGAGGTCACCTCGCCCCGGCGGACCGCCTCCGCGGCTGCCCATGCGTCCACGGGCCGCTGCTCACCCGGGGTGCGGGCCATGGCCCGGCTCGGGCCGCAGGTGGTGGACCGCCTCGTACTCCAGCTCCTCGCGCTCCTTGGTCGCCACGGCGACCTCGGCGTCGATGTCAAGGTTGCGGCAGAACAGCCAGTACAACAGCGCCGAGACCGGCAGGCCGACGAACAGCGAGAAGTCCGCCCCCTTGGCCGCCTCGGCCACCGGCCCGGTGTACAGGCCGGTGCTGAAGAACGGGATCATGGCCGCGAAGCCGATCAGGTAGGCGGCGATGCCGCGCCAGCCCCACCGGCCGTACATGCCGTTGGGGTTGAAGATCTCCTCGATCGCGTAGTGGCCGTGCCGGACGATGAAGTAGTCGACCAGGTTGACCGCGGTCCAGGGGATGAACAGGTACAGCACCAACAGCAGGAAGTTCTCGAAGTTCGTCTGGAACGACTTGGTGCTGGCCAGCGCGCCGACGAGGGAGATGGCCGCGGTCAGGGAGATGGTGACGACCCGGGCGCCCAGCGTGGGCTGGATCCGCCTGAACGAGTCAGAGGCACTGATCAGGGTGAGCGAGCCGCCATACATGTTCAGGGCCGTGACCGAGATGAGGCCCAGGGCCGAGAAGACCAGGATGACCGCGCCGAAGCCGTCGAACACCTGGTTGCCGGCGGACTCCAGGGACGGGATGGCGTCGAACGCCTTGCCCGCCCAGGCCGCCAGGGCGGCGCCCAGGCTCATGATCCAGATCGCGCCGAGGCCGGAGCCGCCGTAGGTCCACCAGAAGGTCC